>NZ_JAYRTX010000002.1:0-68286 GCF_041919395.1 Albidovulum sp. | reverse complement strand
GGACGCGCGCCGCGCGGCGCGCCAAGACGGGGATGCAGCCGCCCGGCCACCGTCGCCATGACGCCGAGGCCGGCAGCACAGGCGACGAACACGCCCGCCACCGGCGCGACGAGCAGCACGAGCCATGCCGCGCCCGGCGTGACGATTCCTGAAACGTCGCGGAAGCTGGAATAGACCGCGGCCATCTCGGTCCGTTCGGCCGGTTTCACCGCCATCAGGAACGGCAGGCCGCCGAAGGTGTCGAGCATGACGAGAAAGACCGACCCTGCCAGCAGCGCCAGGACAGCGACCGGCGGCCAGACCTGCCCGAATCCGGCGAGCGCGAAGCACAGCGCCGCCCAGCCGAAGGCCGCGCGCACCGCGCGCCGCAACCCACGACCGCGCATCCAGCGCATGATGAAGGGCGCGGAAAGGAGGAGCGCGTTGGAAACGGAGAAGGCGACGCTCGCCACGCGGTCGCCAAGCCCCGCCTCGATGCAGAACATCGGCAGGTAGACGACATAGACCCACCATCCCGACGAGCGAAAGACCGCGAAGGACCAGCCCGAGATCAGTCGCGGCTGGCGGAAGAAGCGGCCGAGGTAGGCCAATGGGTTGGGCGCCGGCGCGCGGGCACGTGTGATGAGCCTTCCGTTGCCGAGCCGGAGATACCAGAAGGTCGCGAGCAGGAGCACCGCGAAGCCGATCGCCATCAGGAATGGCATCGCCGGCCACCACTTCCAGAGGAACACCCCGGCCATCGGCCCGATGGCCCAGGACAGGCCGCTGTAGAGGAGTTTCTGCGTCTCCACCCGGCCAAGCTCATGGCGTGCGATGAAATCCATGATGTAGGCATTGGTGCAGATGAAGACGGTGACAGTGGCGAAGTTCGCCAGCACCATGGCGACCGGCGTCGCCACCGCCCCCCCCCGCATCGCCAGAAGCGCGCCTGCGAAATAGAAGCTCGCGCCAAGCGTATAGAGCCAGCGCCGGGGGATGCGCCGGTTGAGCCAGGGAACCATCAGCCCCCAGGAAAGCGAGGCGATGCCGGCGGCGAAATAGACGAGGCTGACACGCGCGGCGTTCTCGCCCAGCGACTGATACATCACGAGCGGCCAGACCGAGACGAGCGTCCCCCTCAGCGAGGCTTCGATCCCCGCGAGAACTGCGAAACCGGTCACGCCCGGCGTGGGCGCGTGCCGCAGATAGTCGGGGATGTAGCGGCTGATCATGGAACCTCTCGTCCGAGACATCGCCCGGCGCCCGGCAGGGCGTCTGAGACAATTCCGACAGGGCGCGTCGGATTGGACTCATCCCGCGCGGGCGATGAGCGCCGCGAAGCGGCGCCGCGCCTCGGGCATCGGCCGCGACCCGAGGTCGGGAAAGAGCCGGTGTTCGAGGAAATGCCCCGTGGTCCGGAGCGCCGATGCGAGTTCGTCCGCACCCGCCGGACCCTGGCCGAGGAGGCAGGGAGGCAGCGGCAGGAGCCGGTCGGCCCATGGCCCCGCCGCGCCGCGCGCCACCGCACGGCCGGTCTTCGGGCTGACGAAGGCGAGGTCGTCGCGGACGCCCGTGACGGCGCAGGACGACAGGTCCAGCCCGTAGCCGAGGTCCTCGAGAAGGCCGAGTTCCCAGCGGACATAGGCAAGCGGCCAGTCCGGACCCTCGCCCAGCCGGTCGAGCAGGCCGATCGTGGCGGCGTAGAGCCCCGGATGCGGCTCGCGTTCCGGGAGCGCGGTGTGAAGGAGCGCGCAGACCGCGTTCAGCGCCGCAAGCGCGTCGCGATCGCCGAGAAGCGCGGCGCGTGAGCGCAGCGGCTCCACCGTAAAGGTGCCGATATGGTCTTCGAGCCGCGCCCGCCACGTCAGGTCGAGTTGCACCCCCGGTTGCAGCATCGGCGCGAGCCTGCGCGAGGCGCCGCCCGGCACGACCCCGGCATGACGGCCATGCCCGGGCGTGAAGACCTCGATGATGGCGGCACTCTCGCCGTGCCGCCTCACTGCCAGAAGCGCGCCTTCGTCCCGCCAGTCCATGCCTTTCCTCCGGGCGCGAATATCGGCCGCGCCACCTGCGATGTCCACCGGCGGCCGGCGCGCAAGCCCGCCGGAAGCGTTGCTGGCCGACCAGGACGAGGGTCAGTCGGCAAGCCCCTCCTCGTCAAGAAGGGTCCGCCCCTCGCGGCTCTCGACCTCGATCACCCAGAGATCGGGGTCCGTCCGCCGCTGGCGCGCGACGGCGGCATCCACCTCGGCCTCGGCCCCCTCGGCGAGAACGATCCAGGCGCGCCCGCCGGTCATCAGGTCGACGCTGCGCTGAAAGAGCCGCGCCCGGCCGTCGAGCGTGGCGAGCTTCACGAGGACCGCGCCCGCCGTCGGATCGCCCCGCGCGGTGACATAGGCCGGCAGATGCGCCGCCTGGAGCCGTGCAAGATAGGCGCGGACCCAGAAGTCCGCGGTGAGCCGCGCGGTCATGCCCCCAGGCTTTCATTGTGGCGGCAAATACTCCCGCCGGAGGCTCCCGCAGGCTCCGCCCGCGCAAGGGCCCGGACGTGGCGCGGCGCGCAGGTGAGGTCAGTCGCCATCCTTGAAGTCGAGCCCCATCTCGGAATAGCGCTCGCGCTCCTCCTGCCAGTTCTCGCGCACCTTGACCTGAAGGAAGAGATGCACGGGGCAGCCAAGGAACTCCGCGATCTCCACGCGCGCGTCGCGCCCGACCGCCTTGATCGTCTCGCCGCCCTTGCCGAGGACGATGCCCTTGTGGCCGTCGCGGGCGACGTAGATCACCTGGTCGATGCGGGCCGATCCGTCCTCGCGCTCCTGCCAGTGCTCGGTCTCGACCGTGAGCTGGTAGGGCAGTTCCTCGTGGAGCCTGAGCGTCAGCTTCTCGCGCGTGATCTCGGCCGCGATCATGCGCATGGGCAGGTCGGCGATCTGGTCCTCGGGGTAGAACCAGGGGCCTTCCGGCACTTCGGCGGCGAGCCAGCGCTTCAGGTCCTCCACCCCGTGGCCGCGTTCGGCCGAGATCATGAAGGTCTTCTCGAAGGGGAAGGCCGCGTTCAGCTCCTGCGCCAGCGCCAGGAGCGCCTCGGCCTTCACCCGGTCGATCTTGTTGATGGCGAGCGCGACGCGGGTCCTTTCGGGAAGCTTCTCGCGCAGCGTGTCCAGGATGGCGCGCACCCCGTCGGTGAGGCCGCGATGCGCCTCGACGAGAAGGACGACGATATCGGCATCCACCGCCCCCCCCCAGGCCGCGGCGACCATCGCCCGGTCGAGCCGGCGGCGCGGCCGGAAGAGGCCCGGCGTATCGACGAAGACGATCTGTGCCGCCCCCTCCATCGCGATGCCGCGGATGCGGGCGCGGGTCGTCTGCACCTTGTGGGTGACGATGGAGACCTTGGCCCCGACCATTCGGTTCAGAAGCGTCGATTTGCCTGTGTTCGGCTCTCCGATCAGGGCGACGAAGCCTGCGCGTTTGGTCATGTCGTGTAGCGATCCCATGATTGATCTCCGCCCCATACGGGAAAGTTGCGGGATTTGCCAATTGGCAATCGCGATGCGGCGGACCATGGTAAGGGAATTGAACGAACGCGTCGCTTGCCATGGGTCTTTTCCGTTTACTTCTCCGCGCCTTCTTTCGCTCGAGCCGGCCCAAATTGGTGAAGATCCGGCGCGAGACGACGGTTCTGGAGGACGGAAGTCCCTGGCGCCGCCGGGTCGCAGTCGGGCAGTCGGCCGACATCAGGATCGTCGAGGTCACGGAGCTTCGCGGCCGGGCCTGGGTTATCGACGGTGACACCCTGGATATTGGCGGAATGCGCATCCGGCTTGCCGGGATCGACGCACCGGAGATGGACCACCCCTATGGTAGGACGGCCAAGTGGGCGCTCGTCAATCTGTGCAAGGGGCAAGAGATCAGGGCCGTTTTCGATGGCGATCTTTCGCATGACCGGACCGTGGCAACCTGCTACCTCCCGGACGGGCGCGATCTGTCGGCCGAGATGGTCGCCGCCGGCATGGCGATCGACTGGCCCAAGTTCTCGCGCGGGAAGTATTCCCGGCTTGAGCCGCAGGGAATTCGCAGGAAGCTCTGGCGCTGCGACGCGCGCCAGAAGGGCCGCATGCCGCCGCGTTTACGAGATTAATTCTGGTCGCCCTGCATCCGCGCCAGCAGCGCCCTGGCCGCCGCCTGTTCGGCCTGGCGTTTCGATCCGGCCTCGGCCACCTCGGCCTCGCCGGTGGCTAGGCGCACCTCGACGGTGAAGCGGGGCTGGTGGTCGGGCCCCTCGCGGCCAAGCTCGGCATAGGCGGGCGGGGGCAGGCCGCGTCCCTGCGCCCATTCCTGAAGCGCCGTCTTGGCGTCGCGGGCATCGGCCTCGACACTGCCGATGCGCCCGCCCCAGAGCCTGAGCACCAGCGACTTCGCGGCATCGAAACCGGCATCGAGATGGACGGCGGCGATCACCGCCTCCATCGCGTCGGCCAGAAGCGCCTCCTTCCGGCGCCCGCCCGACATCATCTCCGACCGGCCGAGCTTCAGGACCTCGCCGAGGTCCACCTCGCGCGCGACGGCGGCGCAGGCCTCCTTGCGGACGAGGGCGTTGAAGCGCGGCGCAAGCTGGCCCTCGCTGGCCCCCTTGTCGGCAGCCAGAAGGGCTTCGGCCATGACGAGGCCGAGGACGCGGTCGCCGAGGAATTCGAGCCGCTGGTTGTCCGGGCGCGCCGGCGTGGCGATGGAGGAATGCGTGACCGCGCGCAGGAGAAGCTCGGGCCGGCGGAAGTCGTGGCCGATGCGGGCCTGGAAGGCCTGGAGGTCGGCCGAAAGCCTCACTCCACCGCCTTGAAGAAGCGGTCGGACCGCCAGGTCCAGAAGAAGAAGAGCGAGCGGCCTGCGGAGGAGAACATGATCCGGTCGGCCCGGCCAATCAGGTATTCGGCCGGCAGCATCCCCACGCCGCCCGAATTCACCGCGAAGCGGCTGTCCTGGCTGTTGTCGCGGTTGTCGCCCATGAAGAAGTAGTGCCCCGCGGGCACGGTGTAGATCGGCGTATTGTCGGCCGGCACGCTGGCGATGTTGAGCACATCGTGGCGCACGCCGTTCGGCAGGGTTTCGGTGAAGCGCTGCTTGACGCAGGTGCCGCCGATGCCGACGGGGTCGTTGGCACAGCGCGGCATGTTGCCCTGCGACCCCTGCGGTGCCTTGATCTCCTCGAAGGTGCCGGCGTCCTCCTGCGGCACCGGCGTGCCGTTGAGCCAGAGCTGGCCTTCCTTCACCTGCACGGTGTCGCCCGGAAGGCCGATCAGCCGCTTGATGAAATCCGCGCCCGTGCCGGGGTGGCGAAACACGACGACGTCGCCGCGCTCGGGTTCCGAGCCGAAGAGGCGCCCGGTGATCGGGCAGGCCGCGAAAGGGCAGGAATAGCGCGAATAGCCGTAGGCCATCTTGTTGACGAAGAGGAAGTCGCCGATGAGGAGCGTATCCTTCATCGAGCCCGATGGGATCCAGAACGGCTGGTAGAAGAGGGTCCGGAACACCCCGGCGATGAGGAGCGCGTAGACGATCGTCTTCACGGTTTCGACGAAACCATCCTGCTTTGCCGCCACGATGCGCCCTGCCCTGTCCTGCCTCTTGTGCCCGCGCTACATGCGGCGGCGGCCGGGCCGAGTCAAGTTGCGGCTGTGTCGGGGCGAGGCCGCGCCTCGATCACCACGAAGGCCTGCGCCCAGGGGTGATCGTCGGTCAGCGTGACGTGGACGATGGCCTCGTGCCCGGGCGGGGTCATCGCGGCGAGCCGTTCGGCCGCCCAGCCGGTCAGGTGCATGACGGGCTGGCCGGAGCGGAGATTCGACACGCCCATGTCCTTCCAGGAGATGCCCATGCGCAATCCGGTGCCGAGCGCCTTGGAACAGGCCTCCTTCGCCGCCCAGCGCTTGGCATAGGTGCCGGCGGTATCGCGGCGGCCTTCAGCCTTCCTCTGCTCCACATCTGTGAAGACACGGTTGCGGAAGCGGTCGCCGAAGCGGGCGAGCGTCGCGGCGATGCGGTCGATATTGGCAAGGTCCGTGCCGATGCCGAGGATCATGCGTCGTCCACCAGGTCCAGAAAGATCGCCGGCAGCGGATCAGTCAGCCACACGTCGTTCTCCGACCGATAGAACCGGTGACCCTGCGTCCAAGCGCGGGCGGCATCGACGAAGAACACGGCGGGGCGGCCGTGGCGGCGGCCCACCCTGAGCGCGGTTTCGATGTCGGGCGAAAGGTGAACGTGCCGGCGCGATCCCGCGTGCAGGCCCCGGGTCTGAATCGAAGCCACATTGCGCTCGGCGGTGCCGTGGAACAGCACCGCGGGCGGCACGACCGGCGCAAGGGACAGATCGACGGCGACAGAGTGGCCCTGCGCGGCACGGATCGACCGGCCGCCCGGCGAGATCGTGAACCGTTTCTTGTCGGAGTTTGCGACCACAGTCGACAGTTCCTCACGGGTAAACCCTTTGCCCTTCGACGCGGCCCCGACGATGAGCGCGTCCAGGTCCACCCAGCCTTCCGGGTCGAGCGTCACCCCGGCCGCACCCGGATCGTGACGCAGGACAAGGCTGAGAAACTTGCTCAGCCGCTTTTCGTCGGCCGGCGTCATGCCTGCGCCGCATCCATCTGGCGGCGCATCTCTGCGATGGCCTTCTTCAGCCCGACGAAGATCGCCTCGCCGATCAGGAAATGGCCGATGTTGAGCTCGCGCACCTCGGGGAAGGCGGCGACGGGGCCGACGGTGTCGTAGGTCAGGCCGTGGCCGGCGTGGACCTCGAGCCCGAGCGAACGGGCCAGCCGGGCGCCTTCAGCGAGGGCCGCAAGCTCGGCGTCCCGTTCGGCGAAGCGACCCTCGGCGTGAAGGTCGCAGTAATGGCCGGTGTGAAGCTCCACCACCGCCGCGCCGATCCGGGCGGAGGCCTCGATCTGGCGCGGATCATGCCCGATGAACATCGAGACCCGGCAACCAGCCGCGCGCAGGGGCGCGATGAACTCTGTCAGGCGGGCGATGTCGGCGGCGACATCGAGCCCGCCCTCGGTCGTCCGTTCCTCGCGCTTTTCGGGAACGATGCAAGCGGCATGGGGGCGGTGGCGGAGCGCGATCGCCTGCATCTCGGCGGTCGCTGCCATCTCGAAGTTGAGCGGCCGTTTCAGCGTGGCCACGAGCCGGGCGATGTCGTCGTCGGTGATGTGGCGGCGATCCTCGCGCAGGTGCGCGGTGATACCGTCGGCCCCGGACTCTTCCGCCAGGATGGCGGCGCGCACCGGGTCAGGATAGGCCGATCCGCGCGCGTTCCGCACGGTCGCCACATGGTCGATGTTTACGCCGAGCCGCAGCGTGCCGGACATGCGTGATCTCCTGTCTTGAAGCGGTCGGGGCGACAGTATTGGCTTGGGCGGCGGCTGTGAACGGCGGAAGTGTCACCGGCACAATTCGAGCTAGCCGCGCTCCGTCTTTTCCTCGACGCGGGCGTGGAGCTTCGCCTTCAGCTTCTCGAATCGCTCCTTCAACTTCTTGCGGCGATGCTTCTGATAGGCGGCGATCACCGGCTCGGACAGGTAATAGGCGATCACGCCCGCGACGATGCCGGGGACCAGCCCGCCGATCAGGTAGGGCACGAAGATGTCGTGGTAGAAGTAGGAGAGATTGCCCCAATGGGCGGTCTCCGGCGTGAACATGGCGAAGAAGTTGTGCCTGAGGTCTTCGGCCGCGCCCATGAACCGGCTGGCGAGCGTCTGGTGCTGCGCCTCGTCGAAGCGCGTCCCGAGCATCCATTTGCCGAGCTTCATGGAAAAGAAGGCAATGATCGGAAAGGTGATCGGGTTGCCGAAGAAGGTGCCGAGAAGCGACGCCAGGATGTTGCCGCGCACGATCTTCGCGGAAAGCGCCGCGGTGATGAAATGGAGCCCGAAGAACGGCGTGAAGCTGACGAATACCCCGGCACCGACGCCGCGCGCGATCCGGTGGGGGTCGTCGGGAAGCCGCCGGATCCGATGCTTGACATAGTGGAATGCGCGGGTCCACCCGCCGCGCGGCCAGAAGACCTCGGCAATCATGCGAAGATAGGATCGCGGATCACGCCGCTTGAATACCACGTCCGTTCCTTCCCGCCCCTCAGGGCTTTCGGCTCAGGTCGCGATAGCGTTCGACCTGCGCCACGTCGCTTTCCGCTTCCAGTGCCGTCAGCACCATGTGGAGATGTTCGGCATCCCTCAGGTCAACTTCCATGATAAGACGGTAAAAATCCGGCTTCCGATCGACGAAAGTGAGATCGGAGATATTGGCCTTCTGCTCGCCGATCAGCGTACAGATCCGGCCCAGCACGCCCGCATCGTTGGCGATCGTGAGGTTGAGCCCGACGGTATAGACCGGCGCGTGGCGGCCCGAATGCCAATGCAGATCGACCCATCGACCCGGCTGCTCCTCGAACTCTGCGAGTGCGGGGCAGTCGATGGCATGCACGACGACGCCCTGGCCGCGGTAGGTGATGCCGACGATCCGCTCGCCCGGTACCGGCTGGCAGCAGTTGGCCCGGCGGAAGGACTGGTCGGCGGTCAGTCCGACGACGGGACGGCGGGCATCGACTTCTTCGACGGAGGCCTGGGTCGCAAGCTCGGGGTAGATCGCCTCGATCACCTCACGGGCCGTGAGCTCGGCCGAGCCGAGGCGGGCGAGCACGTCCTTTTCGTCGGCGAGGCCGAGCGTCCTGGCCGCGGTCCTCAGCGCCTTTTCGGTCGCCTTGCGGCCGATGTGCTCGAAGGCCACGCGGGCGAGTTCCTGGCCGAGCTTGATGAACCGCTCGCGGTCCTCCTCGCGCAGCGACCGCCGGATCGCGGCCTTGGCGCGGCCCGTCACGACGATGTCGATCCAGGTCGCCTGCGGCCGCTGGCCCGTGGCAGTGATGATCTCGACAGACTGGCCGTTCTTCAGCCGCGTCCAGAGCGGTACGCGGATGCCGTCCACCTTCGCGCCGACGGTGGAGTTGCCGATGCGGGTATGAATCGCATAGGCGAAGTCGAGCGGCGTCGCCCCCTTCGGCAACTGCACAACGTCGCCCTTCGGCGTGAAGCAGAAGACCTGGTCGGAATACATCTCGAGCTTCACGTTCTCGAGGAAGTCCTCCTGGTCCTCCCCGGTGTCGAAACGCTCGGTCAACGTGGCGATCCAGCGCGCCGGATCGACGGCAAAGGGGTTCTGCGCGCGCTCGCCGTCGCGGTAGGACCAGTGCGCAGCCACGCCCGCCTCGGCCACCTCGTGCATCTGGCGTGTCCTGATCTGCACCTCCACCCGCTTGCCGTCGCGGCCCGAGACGGTGGTGTGGATCGACCGGTACCCGTTCGACTTCGGCTGGCTGATATAGTCCTTGAACCGCCCCGGCACCGCGCGCCAGCGCCGGTGGATGGCGCCGAGGATGCGGTAGCAGTCGCGCTCGTCGGTGCAGATCACGCGGAACCCGTAGATGTCGGAGAGGCGCGAGAAGGCGAGCTGCTTTTCCTGCATCTTGCGCCAGATCGAATAGGGCTTCTTGGCGCGGCCGAAGACGTCAGCCTCGACCCCGTCCTTTTCCAGTTCCGCCCGGATATCGGCAGTGATCTTCGGGATCACGTCGCCCGATTCCTTCTGCAGAATCACGAATCGCCGGATGATCGAGGCGCGCGCCTCGGGATTCAGAACCTTGAAGGAGAGGTCCTCGAGTTCCTCGCGCATCCACTGCATGCCCATGCGGCCGGCAAGCGGCGCGAACACGTCCATCGTCTCGCGCGCCTTGCGGGCCTGCTTCTCCGGCGGCAGGGACCGGATCGTGCGCATGTTGTGGAGCCGGTCGGCGAGCTTCACCAGGATCACGCGCAGGTCCTTCGACATCGCCATGAAGAGCTTGCGGAAGTTTTCCGACTGCTTGGTCTCGGTCGAGGAGAGCTGGAGGTTGGTGAGTTTCGTGACCCCGTCCACCAGTTCGGCGATCTCTTCGCCGAAGGTCGCGGCGATGTCGGTCCAGGTGGACTTGGTGTCCTCGATCGTGTCGTGCAGGAGCGCGGTGATGATCGTCGCGTCATCGAGCCGCTGTTCTGTCAGGATCGCGGCAACGGCGACGGGATGGGTGAAGTAGGGCTCGCCCGAGCGGCGGCTCTGGCCCTCGTGCATGCACGCGCCGTAATCATAGGCGCGGCGGATCAGCGCGGCATTGGTGCGTGGGTTGTAGTTGCGGACCAGCGCGATCAGGTCTTCGACGTCGATCATTCCGGTCCGCTTGCCTTCGTCTGGCGGGCTCAGCCCTGGCCCTGGGCTTCCATGAGCGCCCGGAGGAGCTTCTCCTCGGACATGTCGTCCTCGCTCGGCCGGTCGACCTCGGCCCCCATGAGAAGCGCCATGGCGTCGTCCTCGGGCTCGTCAACCTCGATCTGGGTCTGCTGGCTTTCGATCATCCGCTCGCGCAGGTCGGCCGCGCCCTGGGTTTCCTCGGCGATCTCGCGCAGGGACACGACAGGGTTCTTGTCGTTGTCGCGGTCCACGGTGATCGGAGAGCCGGAGGCAATCTCGCGCGCCCGGTGCGCGGCGAGCATCACGAGCTCGAACCGGTTCGGGACCTTGTCAACGCAATCTTCGACCGTCACGCGGGCCATCGGGAACTCCAATCGGAATGGGAGGCATGGAGACCGCTATTTAAGTGCTTGGTCTGCTATTGACAAGCGAAGAATCCCCGTCAGAGCGGGCAAACGGCGGCTTTCTCGGCCTCCGCAAGCGCGGCGGCCATCCCGGCGACGGTGCGACCGCTCAGCGGGTGCCGCCAGTTCGGCGCGATCTCGGCCAGGGGAATCAGCACGAAGGCACGGTCCTGCAGCCGCGGATGGGGCAGGATCAGCCGATCGGGCGCGCGGACTGACTGTTCCGAGGCGGGCAGGTCCATCCACTCGCGCAGCGTGGCAGCGTCGGGCAGCACGCGATCTCCCATTGCGATGAGGTCGAGATCGAGCGTCCGCGCACCCCAGCGCACCTGCCGGACCCGGCCATACCGCGCCTCGATGCGGTGCAGGGCATCGAGGGCCGCGGCAGGTTCGAGCGACGTGACAGCGATCACGGCCGCGTTGACGAAATCCGGGCCGCTTCCCGGTGGGAAGGCTGGTGTCCGGAAGAATCGGGAAATCGCGACAATCGGGCCGATGTCACGCGTAATGTCTGCAAGGGCGGCCGCAATCGTCTTGGCCGGATCGCCCGCCGGAGAAGTTGAATTGCCGCCGGCGGCGATCGCTGCTAGCCTGTTCCTTTGGATAGATATGAAATCCACTGGCAATTTGCCAAGTCCCTGCTACCACACCCGAACCGCCGTCGAATTTTCAGTTTGCCCACCCAAACACAAGTAGGAATTTCGACGGATTTCTTCTGGAAGGAACAATTGATGTTCTACAAGGACGAACGGCTTGCGCTGTTCATCGACGGGTCGAACCTCTACGCAGCCGCAAAGGCGCTCGGATTCGACATCGACTACAAGCTTCTCAGGCAGGAATTCGAGCGCCGGGGCAAGCTCTTGCGCGCGTTCTACTACACCGCGCTGCTGGAGAACGATGACTACTCGCCGATCCGCCCGCTTGTCGACTGGCTTCACTACAACGGCTTCTGCATGGTCACCAAGCCCGCGAAGGAATACACCGACAGCCAGGGCCGCCGGAAGGTCAAGGGCAACATGGACATCGAGCTCACGGTCGACGCCATGGAGCTTGCGCCGCGGCTCGACCATATCGTGCTCTTTTCCGGCGACGGCGATTTCAGGCCACTCGTCGAAAGTCTGCAGCGGCAGGGTGTGCGCGTCTCGGTCGTCTCCACCATCCGCTCGCAGCCGCCGATGATCGCCGACGAACTGCGCCGTCAGGCCGACAACTTCATCGAGCTCGACGCGCTGCGCGAGGTGATCGGGCGGCCCCCGCGGGAGGCGCGGGTCGAACGCGAGGAAGAGCCGGCGAGCAGCAACTAGCGCCGCCGGGTGATGGGCCGGTCCGCGGGCGCAGGGCGCGCTTGCGGCCGATTGTCCATGCGCGGAGGTTCGATTACCGTGCCGCCGCGACGCGAGAGGACCGACCATGCCGCTGCCCCTGACGCTCTATCTCGCCGCGCCGCGCGGTTTCTGCGCCGGCGTGGACCGCGCGATCAAGATCGTGGAGATGGCGCTGGCGAAGTGGGGGGCGCCGGTCTACGTGCGCCACGAGATCGTCCACAACCGCTTCGTCGTGGACGGTTTACGCGCGAAGGGCGCGGTCTTTGTCGAGGAACTGGACGAGGTTCCCGGCGACCGGCCGGTGATCTTTTCGGCCCACGGGGTTCCGAAGGCCGTGCCGGCCGAGGCGGCGCGGCGGGGAATGACCTTCGTCGATGCCACCTGCCCCCTCGTCTCCAAGGTGCATATCGAGGCCGAGCGGCATCACCAGAACGGGTTGCAGATGGTGATGATCGGCCACGCCGGCCATCCCGAGACGCTCGGCACCATGGGACAGTTGCCCGAGGGCGAGGTGCTGCTGGTGGAGACGGTCGAGGATGTGGCCAGAATTGCCGCGCGCGATCCCGAAAGGCTCGCCTTCATCACCCAGACGACGCTTTCGGTCGATGACACGGCTGCCATCGTTGCGGCGCTGCGGGCGCGGTTCCCGGCGATCGTCGGTCCGCACAAGGAAGATATCTGCTACGCGACGACGAACCGGCAGGAGGCGGTGAAGGTCATTGCGCCGAAGGTGGAGGCGCTGCTCGTGATCGGCGCGCCGAACTCGTCGAACTCGAGGCGCCTGGTCGAAGTGGGACGCGCAGCAGGTTGCGGCTATGCCCAGCTTGTGGGCCGCGCAAGCGACATCGACTGGCGGGCACTCGACGGTGCGAAGGCAGTCGGCGTCACCGCCGGGGCGAGCGCGCCCGAAGTTCTGGTGAACGAGGTCATCGACGCCTTCCGCGCCCGCTACGAGGTGACGCTGGAGCGGGTCGAGACCGCGCGCGAGGACGTCGAGTTCAAGGTGCCGCGAATTCTCAGGGAACCAGCATGAGCGTGGATGCGCGCACCCTTGCGGCCTACGATGCGAGGGCAGCCGACTATGCGAAGCTGTTCCGGACCCGTGGACCCGACCGCCACCTTCAAAGCTTCATCGCGGCGCTGCCGCCGGGCGCGCGGGTGCTCGACCTCGGCTGCGGGCCGGGCCAGGCCTCGGTCTTCCTGCGCGAGGCTGGCCATCGCCCCGACCCGGTCGATGCCTCCGTCGGCATGGTCGCGCTGGCCAACGACCGCCACGCCATCGGCGCGCGGCAGGCGAGTTTCGACGACATCGACGCGGTAGCAGCCTATGAGGGCGTCTGGGCCAATTTCTCGCTCCTCCATGCGCCGCGCAGCGCCCTGCCCCGCCATCTCGTCGCGCTCAACCGGGCGCTTGTGCCCGGCGGCATCCTGCACGTCGGGATGAAGACCGGTACCGGTGAGGCCCGCGACGCGCTCGACCGTCTCTATACCTTTGTCACCGGCGCCGAGATGCGGGGGCTTCTGGACGGCGCCGGCTTTACCGTGACCGCTGAGGAAGAGGGCATGGAGCGCGGGCTTGCCGGAACCCTCGATCCCTTCGTGATCCTCCGCGCCCGCGCCTGAACCAGGTTGACAGCAAGGGCCGGCCCGGGCGAGCGTCGCGCGTCCGGCAGAGAGGTTCGCCATGTCGCCCGAATACCTTCTGACCACCCTCGTCGTCTGCCTCGCGCCGGGGATCGGCGTCGTCTACACGCTGTCGGTGGCGCTTGCGCAGGGGATAAGGGGCGGCTTCTGGGCGGCCTTCGGCTGCACTCTGGCGACGCTCTTTCACATGGGCGTGGCGATGGCGGGGCTGGCGGCGGTGCTGCACGCATCGGCGGTTCTCTTCCAGGCGGTGAAATACGCAGGCGTCGCCTATCTGATCTGGATGGCATGGGGGACGCTTCGCGGCACCGGCGGGCTCGACGTTGAGGCGGCGGAGCCGCAGCCGGCCGGGCTGATCGTGCGGCGCGGCATCCTTCTCAACCTTCTCAATCCGAAGATCCCGACGTTCTTTCTTGCCTTCCTGCCGCAATTCCTGACGCCCGGCGACGGAACTGCGGCGATCCTGGCCCTTGGCCTCGGCTTTGCCGCGATGACCTTCGCGGTCTTTCTCGGCTACGCAGTCCTTGCCGCCTCGGGGCGCGAGGCGGTGCTCAGCCGGCCGGCCGTCATGACCTGGCTGCGGCGCGCCTTCGCCGCCTCCTTCGCCGCCCTCGGGGCGCGGCTGGCGCTCGAGCGCGCCTGAGAGGCGTTGACCGGCGCCGCCCCGCCCCCTAGACGGGGCGGAACCGCTGCGGAGACCCGATGCCTGAGCTTTTCGCCTTTACCGACGGTGCCTGTTCCGGCAATCCCGGCCCCGGCGGCTGGGGCGTGCTGATGATCGCCCGCGATGGCGACAGGGTCGTCAAGACGCGCGAACTGAACGGTGGCGCGGCCGAGACGACCAACAACCGGATGGAGCTTCTCGCCGCGATCTCGGCGCTCGAGGCGCTTGCACGGCCCTCCGACATCACCATCGTCACCGACAGCGCCTATGTGAAGAACGGCGTCACCACCTGGATCCACAGCTGGAAGCGGAACGGCTGGAAGACCGCCGACCGCAAGCCCGTGAAGAACGTCGATCTCTGGCAGCGGCTCGACGCGGCGCAGCACCGCCACCGGGTGATCTGGGAATGGATCAAGGGCCATGCGGGCCATCCCGAGAACGAACGCGCGGACGAGCTTGCGCGCGCCGGCATGAAGCCTTTCAAGCCGAAGCGGGCGCGGGCCGATGACGCTGCTTGACGCGCTCGACTATGCCTCGGTCTTTGTCTTCGCGCTGACGGGCGCGCTTGCCGCCAGCCGGGCGCAACTCGACATCGTGGGCTTCACCTTCGTCGCGGCGCTGACTGCCGTCGGGGGCGGCACGGTCCGCGATGTAATTCTCGATCGCAATCCGGTCTTCTGGGTGGCCGAGCCGGCCTTCATCGGCGTCGCCGCGACGGCGGCCGTGACCGTCTTCTTCACCGCGCACCGTTTCGAGAGCCGGCTGCGCGTTCTCACCTGGCTCGACGCGCTGGCACTCTCGGTCGCGGTGCCAGCCGGTGTCGGCGTGGCGCTCGCGGCGGGCCAGCCCTGGGGCGTGACGCTCCTCATGGGAATTGCGACGGGGGCCTTCGGCGGGCTCATGCGCGATGTCGTCTGCAACGAAGTGCCGCTGGTCCTGAAACAGGGCGAACTTTACGTGACCGCGGCCTTCGCGGGCGCGGGGGCGGCGGTCGTCTCCGTCACCGTCCTGCCGGTAGGCCCCGCGCTTCTCCTTTGTGCCGCGGTGACATTCGCGCTGCGTTCGGGAAGCCTCCTTTTCGGCTGGCGCCTGCCGGTTTATCGCGCCCGCCCGCCCCGACGTTAGCGTTTCGGCCCGTAAGTCTCCCATAGCCAGATGAGCGCCATGGCCCCGAGGATCGCGCCGACGAAGCCCGCCGCGAGACCGGTGACAGCTAGCAGGAACCGCAGCACCAGCCCGCCCACGAGCGCGCCGAGCACGCCGATGGCGATGGTCGTCACCAGGTCGGTCTGACGGTTCATCAGCCGCGTGGCGATGAAGCCCGCCGCCGCGCCGATGATGATGAGGGCGAGAATGGCCATGTGCGCCTCCGGGTTGCCACATGGCCAATATGGCCCCCCGCGCGACCTTTGGGAACGCTCAGCCGAGCCTTTCGGGCAGGACGAGCCCGCGCAGCACCTCGGCCGCGGGCATCGGCCGCTTGCCCTCGCGCTGCGCCTCGGTGATCTGCACCGTGCCGGACCCGCAGGCGATGGTGAAACCTGCAAGAACCGTGCCCGGCGCGCCCCGCCCTTCGGCAAGGCGGGACCGCAGGAGCTTCACCCGTTCGCCGCCGATCTCCACCCAGGCGCCCGGGAAGGGCGAAAGCCCCCGGATCAGCCGGTCCACCTCCTCCGCCGGGCGGCTCCAGTCCACCCGGGCCTCCGCCTTGTCGATCTTGGCCGCGTAGGTCACTCCCGCCTCCGGCTGTGGCACGGGCGTCAGCCGGTCGAGCCGGCCGAGCGCCTCCAGGATGGCCGCAGCCCCCATCGCCGCGAGCCGGTCGTGCAGCTCGGCCGTGGTTTCCTCCGGCCCGATGGGCGTGCGCGCGCAAAGCAGCACCGGTCCGGTGTCGAGCCCGGCCTCCATCCGCATGATCGAGACGCCGGTTTCGGCATCGCCGGCCATCACCGCGCGGTGGATCGGCGCCGCGCCACGCCAGCGCGGCAGAAGCGAGGCATGGATGTTGAGGCACCCCCGTGCCGGCGCATCGAGAACCGGCTGCGGCAGGATCAGCCCGTAGGCCACTACCACAGCGACGTCGGACTTCAGCGCCGCGAACTCCGCCTGTGCCTCGGGCGATTTCAGGCTTGCGGGATGGCGGACCGGCAGCCCCAGCGCCTCGGCCCGCGCCTGCACGGGGCTCGGCCGGTCCTTCTTGCCGCGCCCTGCCGGGCGTGGCGGCTGGGAATAGACACTGACGATCTCGTGCGCGGCATGGACCGCTTGGAGGGCGGGGACCGAAAACTCGGGCGTTCCCATGAAGATCACGCGCATCGCTTGCCCCTCCTTCGTTGCCCAACTACCACCCAGAGCGTCCGGGGGCGCCCGCCCCCTGCCACTATCCGCGCTTGCGCAGCTTGTCGGCGCGCGCCACCAGCATCCGCCGCCGCACCGGCGACATATGGTCGATGAACATTCTTCCGTTCAGGTGGTCGATCTGATGCTGGACGGAGGTCGCCCAGAGCCCGACGAAATCGCGGTCCTCGACCGCGCCGGTCTCGTTCAGGAAGCGGACCGTGACCGCCCGCGGCCGCTCCACGACCGCGGAGACGCCGGGAAGGTTCGGGCTCGCCTCCTCGTGCCGGCGCATCTGCACCGAGGCATGGAGCACCTCGGGGTTGGCCATCCTGACCGCTTGGCCCCGCCGGTCGGAACAGTCGACCACGGCGAGGCGCAGCATGATCCCGATCTGCGGCGCCGCAAGGCCGACGCCCGGCATCGCGTCCATCGTCTCCACCATGTCGTCCCAGATCATGCGGACGGTCTCGGTCACCTCGGCCACCGGCGCGGCCGGCGTCCTCAGCCGCTTGTCGGGGTAATGAACGAAGGGCCGGACCGTCACAGCCGCGCCCGCTCGCGCTTCAGCTTCTCCATCTTGCGGGTGATCAGCTGGCGCTTCAGAGCGGTGAGATAGTCGATGAACAGGCGGCCGTTCAGGTGGTCGATCTCGTGCTGGACACAGGTCGCCCAGAGGCCGGCGAACTGTTCCTCCTGCGTCTTGCCCTCGAGGTCCATCCAGCGCACCTTCACCTCGGCGGGCCGCGTCACCTCGGCGTACTGGTCCGGGATGGAAAGGCAGCCCTCCTCGTAGGTGTTCATCGCCTCCGAGGCCCAGGTCACCTCGGGGTTCAGAAGCACCATCGGCCGGGGCGCGGCGTCCTTGTCCTTCACGCAGTCCATGACGATGATCCGCGACATGAGCCCGATCTGGGGGGCCGCGAGACCGATTCCGGGCGCGTCGTACATGGTCTGCAGCATGTCGTCCGCGGCGGCACGCAGGTCCTTCGTGATCTCGGTCACGGGATCGGCGTGCTTCTTCAGCCGCGGGTCGGGGTGGATCAGGATCGGTCTCAGCGTCATTGGGCCGATTTAGGCGAAGGCTTCGCATCTTGCAATGGCGACGCCGGCACACTGCCGAAGGGGACGTTTCTCCATATATTGGCCAATAGTATGGACATGGTTCTATTTACGAATACATTTTAGGGATGGTATTCCGATTTTTGCACTTGATATGGAACAAGATGACGGGCGATCAATGACCAGCCCGGACTCCCGGCCTTGTGCCGGGCTTCGGAGTGCAACAGGGTCGGGCAAGTCCACGGGAGACGCCATGAATTTCGACGAGATCATAGATCGCACAGGAACCCATTCCTCGAAGTGGGACATGATGGAACCGCTCTACGGCGTCAGTCCGAAGGACGGGTTGTCCATGTGGGTCGCCGACATGGACTTCCGCCCGCCGGGATGCGTTCAGCAGGCGGTGGAAGCGATGGCCGCCCATGGCATATACGGCTATTTCGGCGATGATCGCGCCTATCTTGGTGCGATCTGCTGGTGGATGCGGGAACGTCACGGCTGGCAGGTCGAACCCAAATGGGTCTTTACCGTCCACGGCCTCGTGAACGGGACCGGTCTCTGCGTCGATGCCTTCACCGCGCCCGGCGACGGCGTGGTGCTGATGACGCCCGTGTACCACGCCTTTGCCCGCGTCATCAAAGCCGCCGGCCGTCGCGTCGTCGAATGCCCGCTCGCCAATGAGGACGGGCGCTACAGTCTCGATATCGCGGCCTGGGACGCGATGATGACCGGGGCGGAACGGATGCTGATCCTCTGTTCGCCGCACAACCCCGGCGGCCGGGTCTGGAGGGCCGACGAACTGCGCGCCATCGCCGATTTCGCGAAACGGCACGACCTCGTCCTCGTCTCCGACGAGATCCACCACGACCTCGTGTTCCCCGGCGCACAGCACCGGGTGATGGCCACGGCCGCGCCCGACATCGCCGACCGCCTGGTGACGATGACCGCCACGACCAAGACCTTCAATATCGCGGGCGCGCATATCGGCAATGTCATCATCGCCGACGATGCCCTGCGCGCCCGCTTCGGCGCGAAGGTGAACGCGTTCGGCATCTCTCCGAACAGTTTCGGAATGCACATGGCGACGGCAGCCTATTCGCCGGAGGGCGCAGCCTGGGTCGATGCGCTGGTGGCCTATCTCGACGGCAACCGGCAGGTCTTCGATGCCGGGATCGCCGCGGTCCCCGGTCTGGCGTCGATGGCGCTTGAGGCGACGTACCTCGCCTGGGTCGATTTCGCCGGCACCGGAATGGCGCCTGCGGAGTTCACCGCACGGGTGGAGAAGGACGCCGGGATTGCCGCCAACCACGGCGCGACCTTCGGCAAGGGTGGCGAAAGCTTCCTGCGCTTCAACCTCGCCACGCCGCGGGCGCGGGTGGCCGAGGCGGTGGAACGGCTGCAATCCGCCTTCGCCGACCTACAGTAGGGCGGGCGCGCGCCGGCAGGTCGGCCTGCCCCTCGGTAAGGACACCGCTCAGGCGCGCGGCAGGTAGCCCACCGGCGCGTCCTCGTCGCGGACGTAGTCGAGCGGCGCCCTGTCCTCGGCCGCCGTGGAGCGTTTCATCGTGCAGATGAGCTCGCCCGCCTCCACGCCGGAGGCGATGATCAACGACTGCCAGAGATGGCGGCCGCCGTCGTAGATATCCACAAGCCCGCGCAGATGCTGCACCTGGTCGGCATCGAGCGCGAAGCCCGTGCCCCAGAACCGCAGGATCGGGTAGACCTCGTCCCCCGCCAGCACCCTGAGCCGCGAGCGTCGCTTCAGGTCGCGCTTGCGCGCAGCGTCGAGTCCGTCTTGCACGTCCTTCGGCAGAAAGTCCGTCATCACACACCTCTTCCCCGGCCCAAGCATGTGCCTTTGCTGGGAAAAATCAAGTTTACGCTGCCGACAGGGGTGCCAGCGTGGCAGATCGGCACCGCGCGGACCGCATTCCGGACGGACCGGCAACAATGTCGGAAGGCCGCACCGTGACGGTTGCCTCCGCCGGAGGGCGCGCTAGTGTCGACGGCGTTCCACCGGAGGTTCCCATGATCCGCCCCGCCCCGCTCGCCCGCCTGCTCGCCCTTGGCCTTGCCGTCCTGCCGGCGCCGGCCCTCGCGTGCGGCGGCGACTTCGGCGCCTTCGTCGCGGGGCTTGCCGACGAGGCGCGCGCGCGCGGCATTCCGGCCGAGGCGGCGAAAGGTTTCCTCGCCGGTGCCCGGCTGGACGGCCGCGTCCTGAAGGCGGACCGGGCGCAGGGCGTGTTCCGCAAGGATTTCATCGAGTTCTCGCGCTCGCTCATCAGCGCGGGACGGCTGTCCACCGGCCAGTCCATGGCGAAGAAACACGCCGAGGTCTTCCGCCGGATCGGGCGCGACTACGGCATTTCGCCCGGGGTTCTTCTCGCCTTCTGGGCATTCGAGACCGATTTCGGCGCGGTGCAGGGGGATTTCAACACGCGCGACGCACTGGTGACACTCGCCCACGACTGCCGGCGGCCCGAACTATTCCGGCCGCAGGTTTTCGCCGCGATGGAACTCTACGCCCGCGGCGACTTCGACCCGGCGCGAACGCAAGGCGCCTGGGCCGGAGAGATCGGACAGGTGCAGATGCTGCCGGAGGACATCCTGCGAAACGGCGTCGACGGCGATGGCGACGGGCATGTGCAACTGAAGACCTCGGCCGCCGACGCGCTGATGAGTGCCGCGAAGATGCTCCACGGCCTCGGCTGGCGGGCGGGCGAGCCCTGGCTCCAGGAGATCACGGTGCCCGACGACCTCGACTGGGCGAAGACCGGCCTGAACCACGCCCGCCCGGTGGCGGAATGGGAGGCGGCCGGCGTGCGCGGCAGGTCCACGCCGCTTGCGCGGGGTCTTCGGGGCGCGGTTCTCCTGCCGATGGGGCGCAAGGGACCGGCCTTCCTCGCTTATCCGAACTTCCGCGTCTATTTCAGCTGGAACAAGAGTTTCGTCTATGTGACCACCGCCGCCTATTTCGCCACGCGGCTGGAAGGCGCCCCGGTCTATGACGCGGGCGCCCCGGAACCCGGGCTTTCGGCGAAGGAGATGGTGACGCTGCAGAAGAGACTTGCCGCTAGGGGCTACGACGTTGGCGCCATCGACGGGATCCTCGGTGAGAAGACGCGCGAGGCGGTGCAGCGGGAGCAGGCGCGGCTTGGGCTGCCCGCCGACGCCTGGCCGACACAGGCTTTGCTCGGCCGTATCTAGGCGAGGCCAGGATCGGATCAGCAGCCGGTCGAGAAGAATTCCGAAACGGCACCGGCCTTGCAGGTCTTGGCGCTGTGCGCGTGACCCGGCTCGAGACCGGCGAAGGCGAGCAGGAGGAACATGGCGGCGAGGGAGACAACTTCACGCATGGGGCGTCCTTTCGGTTTGTTCACGTCCCGTTCTAGTGGTTTACCATTAATCACGGGTTACCGCGGCGGTTGGCCCTTGCGGTCACATTGATAGATGAGATCAATCAATCAACGAAAACTTGATATTGATTGCCTATCGAAACCAAGGCATTCAGCAGCCAGTCTAGCGGGAGGCCAGCCATGTCCCATTCTACCGCGGAGCCCCCCCAACGGGATCTCCATGCGCTGATTTCCGAGCATTCGGGCGGCGAAGGCCCCCTTTTGCCGATGCTGCATGCGATTCAGGCCGCGTACGGGCACATCCCCCAGGAGGCGATTCCCCTGATCGCGGACGCCTTGAACCTGACCAAGGCCGAGGTTCACGGAGTTGTGACCTTCTATCACGACTTCCGCGAAACGCCGGCCGGGCGGCATGTGATCAAGCTCTGCCGGGCCGAAGCCTGCCAGTCGGTGGGCGGCGCGGCACTCGCGGACCGTGTGCTCGGCAAGCTCGGGCTCGACTGGGGCGGCACCACGGCGAACGGGGCGGTGACCGTCGAGGCGGTCTATTGCCTCGGCCTTTGCGCCTGCGGGCCGGCTGCGATGGTCGACGGCAAGGTTGTGGGCCGTGTCGATGACACTCGGATGGCGAAAATCCTGACGGAGGCCGGCGCATGAATATCTACATCCCCCGCGATGCGGCCGCCAAGGCGCTCGGTGCCGACGAGGTGGCGTCGGCGGTTGCGACGGAGGCCGCGAAGCGCGGGCTCGACGTGCAGATCGTCCGGAACGGCACCCGAGGCATGATCTGGCTGGAACCTCTGGTGGAGGTCGAGGAGACGACAGGCCGGCGCGCCTACGGTCCGGTCACGGCCGCGGATGTGCCGGCGCTCCTCGACGGGAAGCTTGAAGGCCTCGGCGCGGTGGAGGACATTCCGTTCTTTGCCCGCCAGACCCGGCTCACCTTCGCCCGCTGCGGGCTGATCGACCCGCTCAGTCTCGCCGACTACGAAGCGCACGGCGGCCTTGCCGGCCTGCGCCGCGCGGTTGCAATGGAGCCCGGCGGGATCGTGGCCGAGGTCACTGCCTCGGGCCTGCGCGGGCGGGGCGGCGCGGGCTTTCCGACCGGCATCAAGTGGAAGACGGTGGCCGAGGCGCAGTCCGCGCAGAAATACATCGTCTGCAACGCCGACGAGGGCGACAGCGGCACCTTCGCCGACCGCATGATCATGGAGGGCGACCCCTTCACCCTGATCGAGGGCATGGCCATCGCCGGCATCGGCACCGGTGCGACGAAGGGTTACGTCTACATCCGCTCGGAATACCCCGATGCCATCGAGGTGATGGAGGCGGCGATCCTGCTGGCCAGGGGCGCCGGGCTTCTCGGACCCTCGGTGCTCGGCTCTGGCCATGCCTTCGACATGGAGGTGCGGGTCGGCGCGGGCGCCTACGTCTGCGGCGAGGAAACCTCTCTTCTCAACTCGCTCGAGGGCAAGCGCGGGATCGTGCGGGCGAAGCCGCCGCTGCCGGCGCTGGAGGGGCTTTTCGGGCGCCCCACCGTCGTCAACAACGTTCTCAGCCTCGCCACCGTGCCGGTGATCTTCGAGAAGGGGGCGGCGCATTACGCGGGCTTCGGGCTCGGCCGGTCGAAGGGCACCATGCCGATCCAGATCGCCGGGAACGTGAAGCACGGCGGCCTTTTCGAGACCGCCTTCGGGATGCCGCTCGGCCAGCTGGTCAACGACATCGCCGGCGGAACCGCCTCGGGCCGGCCCGTGAAGGCGGCTCAGGTCGGCGGGCCCCTCGGTGCCTACATTCCCGTGTCGCAGTTCGACACGCCCTTCGGCTACGAGGAGTTCGACCAGAAGGGCGGACTCATCGGCCATGCCGGGATTGTGGTCTTCGACGACACGGCCGACATGCTCAAGTTGGCGCGCTTCGCGATGGAGTTCTGCGCCGTGGAAAGCTGCGGCAAGTGCACGCCCTGCCGCATCGGTTCGGTCCGCGGCGTCGAGACCATCGACCGCATCGCCGCAGGCGATCCGGCGGCCACGGTGATTCTCACCGATCTATGTGATACAATGCGCGACGGGTCGCTTTGCGCGCTTGGCGGATTCACCCCATTTCCGGTCATGTCGGCGCTCAGGCATTTCCCGGACGATTTCGCACGCCGGAAGGAGGCCGCGGAATGAAGGACTTCATCATGCCATGGACGACGCCCCAGTCGGATCGTGACATGGGCACGCCTGCCAGAACGGGCGCGCCGGTGACACTGACCGTCGACGGGTTCGAGGTGACGGTGCCCGAGGGCACGTCCGTCATGCGCGCGGCGGCCGAGGCCGGCATCGAGGTGCCGAAGCTCTGCGCCACCGACAGCGTCGATGCCTTCGGATCGTGCCGCCTCTGCCTGGTGGAGATCGAGGGGCGGAAGGGCACGCCCGCCTCCTGCACCACGCCGGTGGCGCCGGGCATGGTCGTGCACACCCAGTCCGACAAGGTGAACCGCCTGCGCAAGGGCGTGATGGAACTCTACGCCTCCGACCATCCGGCGATCGGGCTGACCGACGCTGCCAACGGCGACAGCGAGTTGCAGAAGATGGCCGCGCGGGTGGGCCTGCGCGAGGTGCGCTACGAGCCGGTCGCGGACCATGCCCGCCGGCGCCTTCCGGACGGGGCCCAGAACCCCGATTGGCGCCCGGTCGACGACAGCAACCCCTACTTCACCTACGACCCGGCAAAATGCATCGTCTGCTCGCTCTGCGTGCGCGCCTGCGGCGAAGTCCAGGGCACATTCGCACTGACGATCGAGGGGCGGGGTTTCGACAGCCGGATGTCGGCGGGCACCGGCCTTGACAACTACCTCTCCTCCGACTGCGTATCCTGCGGCGCCTGCGTGCAGGTCTGCCCGACCGGCAGCCTGCAGGAAAAATCGGTGATCGAGATGGGCCTTCCGGACCGCTCGGTCGTCACCACCTGCGCCTATTGCGGGGTCGGCTGTTCCTTCAAGGCCGAGATGCGCGGCGACGAGCTGGTGCGCATGGTGCCCTACAAGCACGGCAAGGCGAACCGGGGCCATTCCTGCGTCAAGGGCCGTTTCGCCTATGGCTATGCGGCGCACCGCGACCGCATCCTGAAGCCGATGATCCGCGAGGAGATCAGCGATCCCTGGCGCGAGGTGTCGTGGGACGAGGCGCTGGGCTACGCCGCGTCGCGCCTGCGCGGGTTGCAGGAGAAGTACGGCCAGAAGTCGATCGGCGTCATCACCTCGTCGCGCTGCACCAACGAGGAAACCTACCTCGTGCAGAAGCTTGCCCGCGCGGTCTTCCGCAACAACAACACCGATACCTGCGCGCGGGTCTGCCATTCGCCGACCGGCTACGGTCTGCGCAACACCTTCGGCACTTCGGCCGGCACGCAGGACTTCGACTCGGTCGAGCAGACCGACGTAATGATCGTCATCGGCGCCAATCCGACCGATGCGCATCCGGTCTTCGCCAGCCGCATGAAGAAGCGGTTGCGCCAGGGCGCGAAGCTGATCGTGATCGACCCGCGCCGGATCGACCTCGTGAAGTCGGCCCATGTCCGGGCCGCGCATCACCTCCAGCTCCGTCCCGGCACCAACGTGGCGGTCGTTTCGGCACTGGCCCATGTGATCGTGACCGAGGAACTCGCCAACGAGACCTTCATCCGCGAGCGGTGCGACTGGGACGAATATCTCACCTATGCGGACTTCATCCGCGACCCGCGCCACAGCCCCGAGGCGACCGAGGCGCTGACCGGCGTTCCGGCGGCGGAACTGCGCAAGGCGGCGCGGCTCTTCGCCACGGGCGGCAACGGGTCGATCTACTACGGGCTCGGCGTGACGGAGCACAGCCAGGGCACCACCGCCGTCATGGGGATCGCCAACCTCGCGATGCTCACCGGCAACATCGGCCGCAAGGGCGTGGGCGTAAATCCGCTCCGCGGCCAGAACAACGTGCAGGGCTCCTGCGACATGGGGTCCTTCCCGCACGAGCTTCCGGGCTACCGCCATGTGAAGAACGCCGACGTGCGGGCGATCTACGAGAAGATGTGGGGCGTGCCGATCGATCCGGAGCCGGGCCTGCGCATTCCGAACATGCTCGACGCCGCTGTCGATGGCACGTTCAAGGGGCTCTACTGCCAGGGCGAGGACATCCTGCAATCGGACCCGGACACCAAGCATGTCTCGGCCGGTCTTGCGGCGATGGAATGCGTGATCGTACACGACCTCTTCCTGAACGAGACGGCGAACTACGCCCATGTTTTCCTGCCGGGGTCCTCGTTCCTCGAGAAGAACGGGACCTTCACCAACGCCGAGCGGCGCATCAACATGGTGCGCAAGGTGATGGCGCCGAAGAACGGCTACGAGGACTGGGAGGTGACGCAGCTTCTGGCGAATGCGCTCGGCGCCGGCTGGAGCTACACGCATCCTTCCGAGATCATGGACGAGATCGCCGCCACCACGCCGTCCTTCGCCGGCGTGACCTATGACCTTATCGACCGCATGGGCTCCGTCCAGTGGCCCTGCAACGAGAAGTCGCCCGAGGGCACGCCGGTGATGCACATCGACGGTTTTGTGCGCGGAAAGGGCCGCTTTATCGTGACCGAGTACCTCGCCACCGACGAGAAGACCGGGCCGCGCTTCCCGCTCCTGCTCACTACGGGCCGAATTCTCAGCCAGTACAACGTCGGTGCGCAGACACGGCGCACGGCAAACACCGTCTGGCACGATCAGGACCGGCTGGAGATCCACCCCCACGATGCCGAGAACCGCGGCATCAACGACGGCGACTGGGTGCGCCTTGCCTCGCGTTCGGGCGAGACAACGCTCAGGGCGAAGGTGACGGACCGGGTTGCCCCGGGCGTGGTCTACACGACCTTCCACCACCCCGACACGCAGGCCAACGTCGTCACCACCGACTTCTCCGACTGGGCGACGAACTGCCCCGAATACAAGGTGACTGCGGTGCAGGTGGGCCGGTCGAACGGCCCCTCGGACTGGCAGGAGGACTACGCAGCGCAAGCCGCCAACGCGCGCCGCATCCTGCCCGCGGCGGAGTAGCGATGGCGTTCGCGCCCACGTTCAGCGCGAAGGGCGTTGCCGTCCACCCGGACGGCACGCGCGCCGTGACGCGGACCTTGCCGGAGGAGGTGCCGGTCGCCTTCGTCTTCGACGGCACCACGCAGGCCGTGATGATGGCGACCCCTGCCGACATCGAGGACTTCGCGGTGGGCTTCGCGCTTTCCGAAGGCATCGTGGTGCATGCAGGCGAGATCACCGAGACCGAGGTGGTCGCGCACGGACCGGGGATCGAGGCCCGGATGTGGCTGACCGGCGACAGGGCCGAAGCGCTGGCCAGGCGCCGCCGCGCGGCGGCGGGGCCGGTCGGTTGCGGGCTCTGCGGCATCGACAGCCTTGACGAGGCGGTGCGCGCGCTGCCGCGGGTGACGTCCGTGCCGTCGGCGTTGACCGCGGCCGAACTTTCCGGCGCCGCCGACGCCTTGCGGGCGCGCCAGCCGCTCCACGACCAGACCCGCGCCGTCCATGCGGCGGCCTTCCTTGCCCCCGGCGAAGGCATCGTCGCGGTGCGTGAGGATGTGGGCCGGCACAATGCGCTCGACAAGCTCATCGGCGCGATGTCGCGGGTCGGGCGCGACATGTCCGGCGGGGCCGTGGTCATGACCTCGCGCCTTTCGGTCGAGCTTGTGCAGAAATGCGCGCTCGCCGGATGCCCCGTCATCCTTTCCGCCTCCGCGCCCACCGCGCTTGCCCTCCGGCAGGCGGAGACCGCGGGGATCACGCTTGCGAGCTTCGCCCGCGCCGGCGGGTTCGACCTTTACTCACATCCTGAACGCATCACTACCGGAGCCGCCGATGTCGCCTGAGAAGATGGTCCACATGGCCAACCAGATCGTCGCCTTCTTCAATAGCCAGCCCGGCACCGACGCGGCCGAGCGGGTGGCCGAGCATCTTTCAGATTTCTGGGAACCGCGGATGCGGGCGCAGCTACTGGCCTACATCGACGAGGGCGGCGCCGGGCTCGATCCCGTGGCGATCGCGGCGGCGCGGCGGCTGAAGCCCGTCACGGCCTGAGCCGGCCAGGCCGGGTGCACCCTTTCGCAGGGGCCTTGCAGGCGGGAAGCACCACGCCCTTACCGGGAGCCTACGTCCCCGCTCGATCCCGTTTCCCTCCATGCGGCGATCACGCGATGATCGCCAGCTTCTCCCGGGGCGGCGGGGCATAGCCGCCGAGCCGCGACGTGCGCAGGTTGAGGCCGACCATCGCTTCGGCGAGTCGGACGGCGCAGGCGACGCCGTCGAGTACTGGCAGCCCATGTTCGGCCGCGAGACGCCCCGCGAGGTCCGCCATGCCGGCGCAGCCGAGCACGATCGCCTCGGCCCGGTCCTCCACGATCGCCTTACCGATCTCAGCACTGATCCGGCTGCAGGCATCCGACCCCGGGCATTCGAGGTCGAGTACCGCGACCTCCGACGACCGGACACGCGCGCAGCGCGCCGCCAGACCGTAGCGGTGCAGGTTATGCTCCAGTGCAGGCACCGAACGCGCCAGTGTGGTCACGACCGAGAACTTGTTGGCGAGCATCGCGGCGAAGTGATACGCGGCCTCGCCGATGCCGATCACGGGGCGATCGGTCAGGCAGCGCGCGGCGTCGAGGCCCGTGTCGTCGAAACAGGCTATGATGACCGCATCGGCATCCGCGGTGTTCCGGATGATCTGCAGGACACCCGGAACGCTCATCGCCTCGTCATAGTAGCCTTCGATGGAAACCGGCCCGCCGGGCGGGTTGACCGCGCGGATTTCCGTCCCCGGACTCGCCGCTGCGTGCGCCGCGGCACCGATCTTCCCGGTCATCGAAGCGGTGGAGTTGGGATTGATGACGAGGATCCGCATGTCAGAGCTCTCCGCCAAGGTAGGCAGCCTTGATCCGGTCGTCATGCATGAGGTCCTTCGAGGCACCCGACAGCACGACCTGCCCGGTGGACAAAGCGTAGGCGCGGTTCGAGATCGACAGCGCCATGCGGCTGTTCTGTTCGACCAGAAGCACCGAAACGCCTTCGTCGCGGCTGATCGCCACGATGGCGCGCGCGATATCCTGCACAAGCTTCGGCGCGATGCCCAGGGACGGTTCGTCCAGCAGCAGCAGCCGCGGCTTGGCCATCAGGGCGCGGCCGATGACCATCATCTGCTGTTCGCCGCCCGACAGGGTGCTGGCCTGCTGGTGGAAACGTTCCTTCAGGCGTGGGAAGCGGGTCAGGACGCTTTCGAGGGTCTGCTCGATCCCCTGCTTGTCGGTGCGGGTGAAGGCGCCCATCAGGAGATTGTCCTTCACGCTCATCAGCGGAAAGACCCGGCGGCCCTCCGGCACCATCGCGATGCCCTTCCTCACGATCTCGGCCGCCGGGGTGGCGTCGATACGCTCGCCAAGGTAGGTGATCCGGCCGGACTTGATCCTGCGCAGCCCGGTGACCGCCCGTAGTATGGAGGATTTGCCCGCGCCATTCGCGCCGATGAGGGCAACCGTCTCCCCCTCGTTCAGGTCTATCGAAACGCCCTTCAGGGCATAGACATGATCATAGTACAGTTCGACATTCTCGAAGCTCAGCATCTTCGGCGGGGCGGCAGGCGCGGTGGCGGTCTGGCTCATGTCTCAAATCCCGATCGCGGCGTCCTCGGAGCCGAGATAGGCCTCGATGACGCGCGGGTTTGCCTGGATCTCGGCGGGACTGCCTTCGGCGATCTTCTCGCCGAAGTTTATGCAGACGATCCGGTCGGATATCCGCATAACTGCGGGCATGTCATGCTCGACCAGAAGGACGGTCAGCCCACGCTCGTCGCGCAGACGTCGGACAAGGCCGACCATCCGCATCGTCTCGTCGTGATTCATTCCGGCAAACGGTTCGTCCAGCAGGATCACCCCGGGATGGGTGGCAAGCCCGATCGCCATGCCGAGCGCCCTCAGATGGCCCTGCGGCAGGTTCGAGGCCGTCTCGGTCCGGATCGGGTGCAGACCGAGAAAGTCTATGATGTCGTCGGCGGACCGGGCGAAATCCGCCTCGTCCGACCGGGCCTGCCGCGTCCCGAGGAAGAAGCCGAGCAACGAGGCCTTCGAGCGCAGGTGATGGGCGACGATGACGTTCTCGCGCACGGTCATCGAGCGGAAGATCGTGGTTTCCTGGAAGGTGCGCACAATGCCGAGCCGCGCCACCTTGTGTGGCGGAAGGCCCGAGATCCGGTTGCCCTTGAACAGGATCTCGCCGGCCGTCGGTGTCACGAAGCCTGCAATCTGCTTGAAGAGCGTGGATTTGCCCGCCCCGTTGGGCCCGATCACCGAGAGTATCTCGCGCGGGGCCACGTCGAAACTGATTGCGCTGTTTGCGGTCAGCCCGCCGTAACGCTTGGTCACGCCCTTGACCTGCAGGATGGGTCCGGTCATCTGCGGCCCTCCCCGCGGTCGAACAGGCTGAGCACCCCGTTGGGCAACACCAGCATCAGCGCGATCATCGTCCCCGAATAGATGAGCAACTGGTATTCCCGAGCCACCGACAGGAGGTCCCAGCCGAAATACAGCAGAAGCGTGCCGAGCATCGGCCCGAACACATAGCCGAGGCCGCCGAGGAAGCAGTAAAGCATGAAGTTGACGCTGTCAGTGACGACGAACGAAGACGGGTAGATCGACTGCGATATGGCAACGAAGATCGCCCCGGCGAGCCCACCGAAGAAGGACGAGATGGAGTAGGCCAGCACCCTCAGCATCGCCGTGTTCACCCCGATCGAGGCTGCCAGTTCCTCGTTCTGCTGGAGCGAGCGGCAGAGATGACCGAGACGTGAATTCACGATCCGCCAGAGCACCAGATAGGTCAGCACCATCAGGGCCGACGCCATGAGGTAGAACGCGAGCTTGGGGTTCCCCAGCGTGGCGAAGTCGGGAATCAGCGTCATGCCCAAGACGGAAAGCTCGCCCGGAAGCGGAATGGAGGTGATTCCCTTGGCGCCATTGGTCACCGGCAGCGCGAGGGCGGTCAGCCGGGCGACCTCGGTCAGCACAAGCGTCACCATCGCGAAATAGACGCCACGGAGGCGCAGGATCGGCAGGCCGATCATTACTGCAACCGCCGCACAGGCAAGCCCGGCGAGCGGCAGCGTCGCCCAGAAGCTGAAGCCCGCCTGCGTGACGAGAACGGCCGAGACATACCCCCCGGTCAGGGCGTATGCCCCCTGACCGATGTTGATGCGGCCGATGTAGAATGTCAGCCAGACGCCCGCGGCGGCGACCGAAAGCAGCGCCACCGAGGTCAGCGTGTAATAGAAGTCCCAGCGTCCGGTCACGCGGATGATGACGGGGACGAGCACGAAGACACCGAGAAGAAAAGCGCCGAGGCCAATCAGCCGGCCTGTGGTCATGGTTCCGCTCCCAGCGCCCGCGACAGGTAAAGAGGTCGGTTCTGCGGCCATCGGTTCACCCCCAAGGTTTGCCCATCAGGCCCTGCGGCCGGATGGCAAGGAAGACCATGAGTGTGGCGAATATCACCAGGTAGGTGATGTCCCCATAAGCCGCGAGCACGGTGAGACCGACCGATTCCATCATGCCGAGGATGAACCCGCCGGCGATGGCGCCCGAGATCACACCGGCGCCGCCGATCATGATCATCAGGAAGGCCTTGACCGAGGTCGGACCGCCCATGCCGAGGTTGATGCCGGTGATGGCGACGAGAAGTCCGCCGACCAGCCCGGCCAGCATCGCGCCCATCGCGAAGCCGATCATCGAGTAGCGATCGACATCGACTCCCATCAGCTGAGCGGCCACGCGGTCTTGCGCCAGCGCGCGCATTGCCCGTCCGGTGCGAGAGTACTGCATGAAGAGGATGAATCCGGCGATCAGCGCGACGGCCAGGACCGCGATCAGGATCCGGTCATAGGGCATGATGATCCGCATGTCCCAGTTGAAGACCCCGTTCACGATCTTCGGCACGCCGCGCTGCTTTTCCCCGAAGAGAAGCAGGATCACGGCGTCGAGGAAAAACGCGATCCCTGCGGCGAGGAGCATCGTGGACTCCTCCCGCCTGGACCTCCGGATCACCGGGCGGAACAGGAATTTCTCGATCGCGGCGCCCATCACCGCCAGCACCACGGCCGAGGCGACAAGTCCCACGATGAAGGGCAGCCCCAACTGGGCGACCACGGTATAGGTCACGAAGCCGCCGAAGACATACATCTGGCCATGGGCGAAGTTCAGCACATTCATCAGCGAGAAGATGAGCGTCAGGCCGAGCGCGATCAGCGCGTATTGCGCGCCAAGATAGAGACCGTTGGCGAATATCTGCTCCATCGGTGGACATTCTCCGGCATGGGGTCGACAGGGACCGGGCCGCCAATGCGCCCCGGACCCTGTATCGGACGGTGAGCGAGGACGGTGAGGTCAGTCAACCTGCGCCACGAACAGCGTCTCGAACTTGCCATCCCTGTATTCGTTCACGACCAGCGGCACCGAGACCTGGCGCTTCTGGCCGAAGGATGAGGTGCCGACATAGGTCAGCTTCGCGTCGCCGACCATGAACGGGTTCGGCGCCTCGAAGGTGTCCATGGTCTTCTTGAACTCTTCGACGTTGTCGATCGCCGCCGGGTTCGCCTTCAGCGTCTCGATGATGTACTCCAGCGCATAGACCTTGGTGTTCGACTCGTCGTTGTATTCGCCGAACATCTTGGTGTAGCGGTCGACGAATTCCTTCATCGCGTCGCTGGCCAGTTCAGGTGTGGACGCCCCGCCGACCGAGATGAAACCGTTGGCAAGCTCGCCCGCGCCTTCCGCCAGCACCGCCGCATCCTGCGCGGTCTCCGTCGAGATCAGCCCCGTATAGCCCAGTTCCCGGGCCGAGCGGATCAGCTGCGGCGCGTTTGCGGGCGAGACGCCCGACAGGACCAGAAGGTCTGGCGCGGTCTGGATCACCGGCAGAAGGACCGGGGTGAAGTCGGTGGTGTCCATCTGGTAGGTCACGGTGTCGGACACGACTTCGAGCCCAAGTTCACGGGCGGCGGCGGCACCCGAGTCACGCTGCGACAGCGGGTCGGATTCGTTGCCGGCGATGAAGGCAACCTTTTTCACGCCCTTTTCCGCCATCAGGTATTTGTAGATCGCCGGACCCGATTGGTAGTTCGCAACCATCCCGAGAATCGCGTTCGATGCAGGGGCGACATAAAGCTCCTTCGGGAAGGCATAGGGGAAATACATGATCCCGTTCTGCTCTGCCACCGGGCGCACGGCGGCGGCGCCGTCATCGACGTTCGGGCCGACGACATAGTGGATTCCTTCCTGCGCCATCTTCTCCATCCCGGCGATGGCACGCTTGGGGTCCTTCTGGTCGTCGAAGGGCACGATCTCGATGTCATAGACCGTGCCGCCGATGTCGACGCCGCCCAGTTCGTTCAGCCAGGCCGCGCGGGTTTCCATCGACCGCTGGTTCGAGATACCCCAGGCGGCGGCCGGGCCGGAGGTCACACCGACGAAGCCGATCTTCAGCTTCGCGTTCTCGGCCCATGCAACGGTCGAGACCGTCAACGCGAGACCGAGGGACAGGCCGGTCGTCGCAAGGAAATGGCGTCTCTTCATTGTCGTTCTCCCTGTTGTCGGTCGGCGGCAAGCGACTCCGCGACAAGGGAATTGACGCAATCGTTGACGATTTTGTCAACGATTTAATCCAAGATAGTTCACGATGGCCCCCTTGCTGGCACTCGCCCGTCGCCTATACCTATCAGCACTGGAAGAATTGCAGCGAGCGCATCTAATGGGCATGGACAGCATTGCCGTTGATCACGACTCAAGGGCCGAAGAGCTCGCCGAAGAGGAGATCGTCGAGAGAATCTTCGAGGCCGTCATCGACCAGCGCCTGCCACCGGGCATGAAGCTGTCCGAGGCCGCGCTCTGCGAGGCTTTCGGCGTCGGGCGCATGCGGATCCGGCAGAGCCTCTTGCTGCTGTCGAGCCGCGAGGTCGTGGAGCTCCTGCCGAACCGTGGCGCCTTCGTCGCATCGCCCACCGCGGAGCAGGCACGCGAAGTCTTCGAGGCGCGCGTGATGATCGAGCCGAATGTCGCCCGGCTCGCCGCCGAGCGCGCCACGGAGGCCGACCTCGGCCTTCTCGCACAGCACCTGCAGCTCGAGGCCGAGGCTCACGTGCGAAACCGCCGCCGGGACGCCATCCGTCTCTCGGGCCAGTTCCATGTCCTCATGGCCCAGATCGCCGGCAACACGGTCGCACTCAGGATGGTCAAGGAGCTCGTGACACGCACCTCGCTGATCATCGGTATCTTTGGCAGCGCGGGGGTTTCCAACTGCCGCGACAACGAGCACGCCGAAATCCTCGCTGCACTCCGCACACGCGACAGCGATCTGGCCGCGACGCTGATGGCGCGACACCTCGGTCATATCCAGGATCATCTGGAACTCGGCGGGCGGACCGCGGCGCCGACGGACCTCGTCTCGATCTTCCGCCGTTAGCGACAGGCGCACGCGGATCGGGCCGGTCAGTGGCCGCTCGGCGTTTTTTCCGGCGGGCCGAGAAGCAGGATCTGGACGTCGGCCACGTTCGTTCCTGTCGGTCCCGTGACCAGAAGATCGCCGGCCAACGTCAGCGCGCGATGGCTGTCGTTGTTGGCGAGGAGCGCTGTTGCATCCGCACCGGAGGCGGCAATCCGCGACAGCGTGCCCGCATCGACAATCCCGCCCGCAGCATCTGTCGGCCCGTCGCGCCCGTCGGTTCCGCCGGAGAGGAAGACCCAGTCGCGCCCGAGGCCGGGCATCGCCCGCGCAACCCTGAGAGCCAGTTCCTGGTTTCGGCCCCCCCGTCCCGTGCCGCGCAGCGTCACCACCGTTTCGCCACCGAAGACAAGGCAGCGTGCCTGCCCCGCTTCGCGTGCGGCCGCCACGATCGTTTCGGCAGCTTCCCCCACATCGCCGGTCAGGGCATCCGAAACGATGACGCCATCAGGACCGGAGGCGGCGAGCACCGCCTCAAGGCACTTCCGGTTCGATCCGATCAGGACGTTCGTCCCTGCCGGAACGGATTCGACCGGATCGGGTCGGGCCAGGGCCGCCTGCACAGTTTCCGGCAGGTCGGCCCAAAGGCCATGGCGTTCCAGCACCGCGCGCGCGTCGGCGCGGGTGCCGATCGGCGCCACCGTCAGCCCCGAAGCGATGACGCGCAGGTCGTCCCCGATCACGTCGGACAGGATGTAGGCCGTGACCGGAGCCGGCGCCGCGGCCCGGAGGAGGCCGCCGCCCTTCAGCCGCGACAGCGACTGGCGCACGAGGTTCATCCCGGTGATGTCAAGCCCGCCCGCCAGAAGCAGGCGGCTGGTCGCAGCCTTGTCGGCCAGCGAGACCCCCGCGACCGGCGCCGGCACGAGCGCCGAGCCGCCGCCGGAAATCAGTGCCACCACCCGATCGGCGGCCGTCGTTCCGCCCAACAGCGTCTCGACCGCCGCGGCCGCCCGCGCGCCATTCTCGTCGGGCACGGGATGGCCCGCCGCGTGAACCTCGGCCCCGGCGACGGGCCGGGCGTTTTCGTAGTTTGTGACGACGATCGCCGCGACCTCTGTCCCGCCGCAGGTCCGAAGCAGGGTTTCGGCCATCGGCACGGCCGCCTTGCCGACGGCGACGACGAAGAGCCGCCCGCCCGGATCCGGGCGGGGCAACGGCGTCGCTTCGAGGGCACGGGACAGGGCGGCGCCGGGATCGGCCGCCCTGCAGGCGACCGCGTAGAGATGGCGTGCCCTGGCGCGCAGGTCCTCCATCCGATCAGGCCGCCGCGATCTGGCGGGCCTTCTGGACCAGGACCTCGGCCTGCCGGATCGAGGCGTAGTCGATCAGGCGGCCGTCGAGCGAGACCGCGCCCTTGCCCTCGGCGGCGGCCTTCTCCATCGCTTCGAGGATCCGGTTGGCGCGCGTCACCTCGGCCTCGGCCGGGCTCATCACCTCGTTGGCCAGCGCCACCTGGCTTGGGTGGATCGCCCATTTGCCCTCGCAACCGAGCACTGCCGCACGACGGGCAGCCGCGCGGTAGCCGTCCGGGTCGGAGAAGTCGCCGAAGGGCCCATCGACCGGACGCAACCCGTTGGCGCGGGCGGCGACAACCATGCGGGCCAGCGCATAGTGCCACATGTCGCCCCAGTGGACGGCGCGGCTGCCGTCGGCCAGGGGATCGGTCAGGACGGAATAATCCGGGTTGACGCCGCCGATGATCGTGGTGCGGGCGCGGGTGGAGGCGGCGTAGTCGGCCACGCCGAAATGCAGGCTTTCGTTGCGCTTGGACGCCGACGCGATCTCGGACACGTTCTGCATGCCAAGCGCAGTCTCGATAATGTGCTCGAACCCGATTCGCTTCTTGTAACCCTTCGCGTCTTCGATCTGCGTCACCATCATGTCTACGGCATAGACATCCGCCGCGGTGCCCACCTTTGGTATCATGATGAGGTCGAGCCGCGCGCCCGCCTGTTCGACCACGTCCACCACGTCACGGTACATGTAGTGGGTGTCGAGCCCGTTGATCCGGACCGACATCGTCTTTCCGCCCCAGTCGATCTCGTTCAGGGCCTTGATTATGTTCTTGCGCGCCTGCGGCTTGTCATCCGGCGCGACGGCATCCTCGAGGTCGAGGAAGATCACGTCGGCGTCGGACTTTGCCGCCTTCTCGAACATCTGGGGGGCGCTTCCCGGAACGGCAAGCTCGCTCCGGTTCAGGCGCGCGGGCGCCTGCTGGATCACGTGGAAAGACATTCATGGCTCCTGTCACGTCGAGGAGCTGCACCTGCCTACAGGCATTGGCCAGAGAGGGCCGCCTCGTCAAGAGCGATTTGCGGATCGCTTGCCGCGCGATCAGGATTCCCCGCGCGAAGCCCGGTTGGAATAGAAGAAGGCAATGGCCTGTGCGCGGTTCTTGACGGACAGCTTCTCGAACAGGTTCGACAGGTGGAACTTGACCGTGTTGGCGCTGATATCCAGTTCGCGGGCCAGCTCGCGATTGGTCAGTCCCTTTGACAGCGCCTCGAGCAGCGTCCGCTCGCGCGGGGACAGCTGTTCTATCGGGTCCTGCCGCAGGCTCCGCACGTCGAGAAAGGGAAACACCATCTGCCCCTTCGCCACCGCGAGACAGGTCTCCAGCAGTCGCTCGACCGATTCGGAGCGCGCGGTGAAGCCCGCCGCGCCCGCCGCCAAAGCCTTGCGCGCCGTGTCGCCGACGTCGTCTGCATAGACCACCAGCCGCGGGGCGCTCGGCTGGGCGCGCAGGACGTCGATCAGCCGCGCCCCGCCGAGGGCCGGCAGGTTCCAGTCGATCACGCCGAGCTGCACCGGCATCCGCATCACCGCGCCCAGGAAACCCTCCGCCGTCGCCGATGTGGCGACGAGCGAGAATCGCGGATCACGTTCGAAAATCTCCGACATGGCCGTCAGCATCAGCGGATTGCCGTCGCCGACCATTACCGTCACGGGGCCTTCCTTCTGCCGAGGTGCAGGTGGGCTCATTTTTCCCTCCCTACCCGAAAAGGTAGTATAAATTCTTCTGCAACGCGGCAAAACTACCCCTATGGGTAGGAAATTTCCCGCCATTATAGATTTCCAAAAGCAGGATATAGGAATGTTGCGGCCCCTGTCGAGAACCGCTTTCCTCTGCGTCAGGACAGCCGGTTCCGGCATGATCCGCGACCGGTTCTCCGCTGCACCCGAACCGGTTGCGGGAATTGCCCACGCGGCTTTCCGGCCTGGTTCCGGCCCGCCCCCTGCGGCCGGCGGGCGCCTGTGTTCTCGACCACGCAAGGGATGCACGATGACCGAGCCCGACATCTTCCCGCAATTGACCATCCCGGAAACCCTCGCCGCGGGTCCGGGCCCCGGAAACACCGATGCGCGGGTTCTGGCAAGCTTTGCCAATGCCGGCCTTGCCGACCACATGCAGGCCGACGTGCTGCGCGGAATGATCGAGTGCAAGCTGATGCTGCGCGAGGTCTGGGGCACGCGGAACATCCACACCTTCGGTGTCGCCGGCACCGGCTGGAGCGGGCTCGACTGTCTCTTCGGCGCGATCCTGCCGGGCGATACGGTCGTGGCCTTCGTCAACGGCACCTTCAGCGGCATCGACGCGCTGACCGTGCGGATGAAGGCGGCCGGTCGCGCCGACCTTGCCGCCGACCCGATGGACCCGCGGCCGGCCAACGTCACCGTCGTCACCGTGCCGCACGGCCGGACCGTGACCGCCGATGTGATCGAGACGGCGCTGGCCGACAGGAAGCCGACCTGGGCGGTCATGGCGCATTGGGAGACAGGCTCGGGCCGGATCAACGACCTGCGCGCCTTCTCGGACGCCTGCGAACGGCACGGTGTCATGGGACTTGTCGATGCGGTCTCCTCGCTGGGCATCGCCGATTTCGACATCGACGACTATCCCGGCGTTGCGGGCTGGGCATCCTGCCCGCAGAAGGGCGTGCTCTGCCTTCCGCTGACCTATGCGCCGGTCAGCTTCACTGACCGCTACATTGCGCATCTGAGGGCAAATGGCTGTCACAGCTACGTCCACAATCCGATCCTCGAAGCGCGGCACTGGAGCATCCTCGACGGACAGGACACACCCGCCGGAACCTATCACCGCACCCATTCGGGCTATGCCGTCGCGGCCTTTCACGAAGCGCTGCGCATCAACCTGCAGCACGGCAAGGCCAGGAAGGCGCGCGACTATGCCTGGCACGAAGCGGCGCTCAGGAAGGCGGTCATCGCCCTCGGTTGCGACGTCACCTCGAACATGACCAGCCTTGTCGTGCTGAACCTGCCGCCCGCGCTGGCGGGGCGCGAGAAGGACCTGGTGCAGATGTGCCGGTCGCGCGGCTTCGGCATCTGGCCGACGCTGTCGGAGCCGGTGCAGGTCAGGATCGGCATCCTGAACCAGCTCGGCGAAGCCGCGATCACCGACATCGTCGACCGCTTTGCCGCGGCGATGAACGAGATGGGTGCCGGCGCCGATCCGGCTGCCGCGCGGGAGGCGCTGCGCAGCCACTACGTCACCAGAATGGCAGCAGAGTGATCCGGGGCGAGGGAGGAACGAATGGATATTCATGAATACCAGGCCAAGGAGATACTCTCGCGGTTCGGCGTGGCAGTGCCAGCGGGCGCGCTGGCCTACAGCCCCGAACAGGCGGCCTACCGGGCCCGCGAGCTGGGAGGGGACCGCTGGATCGTGAAGGCGCAGGTTCACGCCGGCGGCCGCGGCAAGGCGGGCGGCGTGAAGCTGTGCAACTCCGAACACGAAATCCAGGATGCGACGAACGCCATGTTCGGCCGCAAGCTGGTGACACACCAGACCGGTCCGGAGGGCAAGGGCATCTATCGCGTCTACGTCGAGAGCGCAGTGGACTTCGGCCGCGAGATCTATCTGGGCCTCGTACTGGACCGGACTTCGCAGCGGGTGATGATCGTCGCCTCCTCCGAGGGCGGGATGGAGATCGAGGAGATATCGGCAAACCGGCCCGAATCCATCGTGCGCTCCACCGTCGAACCGGCCGTCGGCCTGCAGGAATTCCAGGCGCGCGAGATTTCCTATGCGCTCGGCATCCCCGCCAACCTCACCCAGCAGATGGTGCGGACCCTGCAGGGTTGCTACCGCGCCTTCCGCGATCTGGACGCAACGATGGTCGAGATCAACCCGCTCGTGATCACCGCCGACAACCGCATCCTCGCGCTCGATGCCAAGATGACCTTCGACGGCAACGCGCTCTTCCGCCACCCGCAGATCGCCGAACTGCGCGACAAGAGCCAGGAGGACCCGCGCGAGGCGCGCGCCGCCGACCGGGGACTGGCCTACATCGGGCTTTCGGGCAACATCGGCTGCATCGTGAACGGCGCCGGCCTTGCCATGGCGACGATGGACACGATCAAGCTTGCCGGCGGCGAGCCCGCCAACTTCCTCGACATCGGCGGCGGCGCCACGCCCGAACGGGTCGCCAAGGCCTTCCGCCTGGTGATGTCGGACGAGAACGTCCAGGCGATCCTGGTCAACATCTTCGCCGGTATCAATCGCTGCGACTGGGTGGCGGAAGGGGTGGTGCAGGCGCTGACGGCGAACCCGGTGGACGTGCCGGTGATCGTGCGTCTTTCGGGGACCAACGTCGAGGAGGGCCAGAAGATCCTCGCCAAGTCGGGCCTGCCGATCATCCGCGCCAGCACCCTGATGGAGGCCGCCGAGCGCGCCGTGACCGCGTGGAAGAACGACCGCAAGCAGAACACCAGGATGAGGGCCGTCTGATGAGCATTCTTCTCGACCGTTCCAGCCGCGTCGTCGTGCAGGGCATCACCGGGCGCATGGCGCAGTTCCACACCAGGGAGATGCTGGAGTATGGCACCAATGTCGTCGCCGGCGTGGTGCCCGGCAAGGGTGGCGAGACTGTCTTCGGTGTGCCGGTCTTCGATACTATGAAGCAGGCCGTCGCCGCGACCGGCGCCGATTCCAGCCTTGTCTTCGTCCCGCCGCCCTTCGCCGCGGACAGCATCATGGAAGCGGCCGATGGCGGCATCCGCTATTGCGTCTGCATAACGGACGGCATCCCGGCACAGGACATGATCCGGGTGAAGCGCTACATGTTGCGCTATCCGCGCGATCGCCGGATGGTGCTGACCGGGCCCAACTGCGCAGGCACGATCAGCCCCGGCAAGGCGCTTCTGGGCATCATGCCCGGCCACATCTACCTGCCCGGCACCGTCGGCATCGTCAGCCGCTCGGGCACGCTCGGCTACGAGGCCGCCCAGCAACTGAAGGACCACGGCATCGGCGTATCGACCAGCGTGGGCATCGGCGGCGACCCGATCAACGGATCGTCCTTCCGCGACATCCTCGAACGGTTCGAGGCGGACACCGACACCCATGTCGTCTGCATGATCGGCGAGATCGGCGGCCCGCAGGAAGCCGAGGCGGCCGCCTATATCCAGGAACATATGACGAAACCCGTCATCGCCTATATCGCGGGCCTGACCGCGCCCAAGGGCCGCACCATGGGCCATGCCGGCGCGATCATCTCGGCCTTCGGGGAAAGCGCCTCGGAAAAGGTGGAGATACTGACCGCCGCGGGCGTTACCGTGGCCGAGCATCCCTCGGTCATCGGCGAGACGGTCGCGCGGGTGCTGGCCAAGCGGGCAGCCTGAACGGGAGGACGCGATGACGAAACCCAAGGTCCTTGTGACGCGCCGGTGGCCCCGCGCGGTAGAACGACGGATGGAAGAGGCCTTCGACCTTGACCTGAACGCCTCGGACAGGCCGCTGACCGAGGCGGAGCTTCGCGATGCGATGGGCCGATACGACGCGATCCTGCCGACCGTGACCGACCGCCTTCCGGCGACGATCTTCGCCGGGTCTTCGCCGCGCACCCGGATTCTGGCCAACTACGGAGTCGGTTTCGCCCATATCGACACCGAGGCCGCGAAGAGCTGCGGCATTGCCGTGACCAACACACCCGACGTCCTGTCGGAATGCACCGCCGACATCGCAATGACGCTGATGCTCATGGTGGCGCGGCGCGCCAGCGAGGGTGAGCGCGAGCTGCGCGAGGGCCGCTGGACCGGCTGGCGGCCGACGCATCTGATCGGCACCAAGGTTTCCGGCGCGACGCTCGGCATCATCGGCTTCGGTCGCATCGGCCAGGCCATGGCGCAGCGGGCGCATTTCGGCTTCGGCATGACGATCCTCGTGCAGAACCGGTCTCCGGTCCCGGCCGAGATGCTGGCGCGGTTCGGCGCCGTGCAGGTCCCGACGGTCGAGGACCTCTTGCCCCGGTGCGACTTCGTCTCGCTCCACTGCCCGGGCGGCAAGACCAACCGTCACCTGATCAACAGCCGCCGGCTTGACCTGATGCGCCCCGGCGCGTTCCTCATCAACACCGCGCGCGGCGAGGTCGTGGACGAACACGCGCTGGCGCAGGCCCTGTGGTTCGGCACGATCGGCGGCGCCGGTCTCGACGTCTTCGAGCGTGAGCCGCGGATCCCGGACGAGCTTCTCGGCGCCGACAATCTCGTGCTGCTGCCGCATCTCGGCTCGGCCACGCGCGAAACGCGCGAGGCGATGGGCTTCCGCGTGCTGGAGAACCTGACCGATTTCTTCGGCGGACGCGCGCCGCGTGACCGGGTCGCCTGAGCCATGCTTGCCGTTTCGCAGCCGACCTACCTTGCGGGCGTGGACGCCTGGGACCGTTCCGTTGCGCTGCGCGGCGAGATGCGGCGCCTGTGGCGCAGGGTCATCGAACGGCATGCCGCTCATGCAAACCAGGAACCGCATGGCTGCCGGTCCGGGATGGACCTGCTCAGCGAAGGACCCGACCATGAACGCCCCGCACCGCGACACGGGCTTCTTCACCGAACCGCTCGCCGGCCGTGACCCCAGACCTTTCGGCGCGGTCGACCAGGAGCTTGGCCGCCAGCGCCACGAGATCGAACTGATCGCCAGCGAGAACATCGTCAGCCGCGCCGGCTGGAGGCGCAGGGCTCGGTGATGACAAACGATTCCGCCGTGGGCTCTCCGGGCAGGCGGGCGGGCTCGACATCGTGACCGCGGCACCGACACGCACCCGATGCTCGTCGACCTGCGGCCAATGGCGTGAGGGGCAATGCCAGGAAAAGGCGCTCGGCCGCGCCGGTATCACCTGCAACAAGAACGGCATCCCCTTCGACACGGAGAAGCCGACGATCACCTCCGGCATCCGCCTCGGCACCCCCCGCCGGCACGGCGCGCGGTTTCGGCGAAGCCGAGTTCCGCACGATCGCCCAACAGATCATCGAGGTCGTCGGCAGGCTCGCCGAAACTGGCGAGGACGGCAACGGCACGGTCGAAGCCGGCGTGAAAGCCGGGGTCGCGGCTCTCTGCCAGGGGTTCCCGATCTACCCCGGCCTCTGATCCGCCCGGCCGGCAGGTCCAGGCGTCACCAGTACTCACCGCCCTCGCGGCCCAGCAATCCCCGTCGCCCACAGCGGCGGACGCCGTTTTCTCAGGCGCGGCGAGACCGGCGGGCGCGCGCAATCGGCCCTCTGGTTTCGCCCGTCGCGGCTTTCGCCGGATCATCTGGCCGGACAAGGTCGTCCCCCTCTGGACCGCCGCGAGCCTTCGCCCTAGCCTCGGTGCCAGGAAGGGGCCCGGCATGCTGCGCTATCTCCTCGGACGTCTCGTCTCTCTGGCCCTCAGCCTCGTGGTGGCAAGCCTCGTGATCTTCGCCGTCATCGAGATCGTCCCGGGCGACCCGGCTTCCTACATGCTTGGACTGAACGCGAGCGCGGAGACGGTGGCAGCGTTGCGCGAGCGTCTCGGACTGAACGAAGCCCTGCCGATCCGCTACATTCACTGGGTCGCCGGGATGGCGACGGGCGATTTCGGCCAGTCCTACACCTACAAGGTGCCGGTGGCCGACCTCGTGGCCCAGCGGCTCGCCGTCTCCTTGCCACTCGCCCTCTACGCCCTCCTGCTCGCCGTGCTGATCGCCTTTCCGGCAGGCCTTCTGGCCGCCGCACGTCGGGGCCGGGCGGCGGATGCCGCGGTGATGGGGGCGACACAGGTCGGCATCGCGCTCCCGAACTTCTGGTTCGCCATGCTCCTCGTCCTCACCTTCGCACTGCACTGGCAGCTTTTCCCGGCCGGCGGCTTCCCGGGATGGAGCGACCCCCTGGCGGGCGTCAGGGCGCTGACGCTTCCGGCCGTCGCTCTGGCGCTGCCGCAGGCCGCCATCCTCGCCCGCGTTCTCCGCTCGGCTCTGATCGAGACGCTCGGGCAGGACTACATCCGTACCGCCCGCGCGAAGGGGCTGACGGAGGGTCAGACGATGCTGCGTCACGCCCTGCGCAACGCGATGATCCCGGTCCTCACGATCCTCGGGATGCAGTTCTCCTTCCTCCTCGCGGGCGCGATCATCATCGAGAACGTCTTCTACCTGCCCGGCCTCGGGCGGCTGATCTTCCAGGCGATCACCCAGCGTGACCTGATCGTGGTGGAATCCGTCGTCATGATCCTCGTCTTCGCGGTAATCCTTGTGACCTTCCTCGTCGATCTCGCCTACGCGACGATCGACCCCCGGCTGAGGAAGCGGGCATGAGGGTTTCCTTCGCGCTCGGCCTCGCGCTCGCGCTCTCGGCCCTTGCGGCGGCGCTCGTCGCGCTGGTCTGGACGCCTTACGACACGTCCACGCTCGCCATCGCCGAGAAGCTGCAGCCGCCCTCGGCCACGCACTGGCTCGGCACCGACCACTTCGGCCGCGACATCGCCTCCCTGCTGATGGCGGGGGCGAAGACCTCGATCGCCGTCGCCCTGGTGGCGGTGGGCATCGGCATGGGCGCGGGCGTGCCGCTCGGCCTCTTTGCCGCCGCCACGCGGGGGAGCCTCGCGGACGAGGTGGTGATGCGCGGCAACGACCTCGTCTTCGCTTTCCCCTCACTCGTCATCGCGATCCTCATCACCGCCGTCTTCGGACCCTCCGCGACGAATGCGATCATCGCCATCGGCATCTTCAACATCCCTGTCTTTGCCCGCGTGACGCGCGGCGGGGCGCTCAGCCTCTGGACGCTCGACTTCATCCGCGCGGCGGAGGTGGCCGGCAAGGGGCGGGTCCGCATCTCGGCTGAACACATCCTGCCCAACATCCTCAACCTGCTGATCGTTCAGGGCACGATCCAGTTCTCGCTCGGCATCCTCGCCGAGGCAGGGCTTTCATACGTCGGCCTCGGCGCACAGCCGCCGACGCCCTCGTGGGGACGGATGCTGGCCGAGGCACAGACGATGGTGACGATCGCTCCCCATGTCGCCATCTTCCCCGGCCTCGCCATCGTGCTGACCGTCCTCGGGCTCAACCTCCTCGGCGACGGGCTGCGGGATTACCTCGATCCGCGCTCAAGGCGCGCGGCATGAGCCTCATCGCCGTCCGCGATCTCTCGGTGTCGATCCACCGCAGGCCGATCCTGGCTGGTGTCACCTTCGATCTGGCCGAGGGCGGGATCTTCGGCCTCGTGGGGGAAAGCGGGTCCGGCAAGTCGATGACTGCGCTGGCGCTCATGGGCCTCCTGCCCGAGGGCGCTTCGGTCGCCGGCCGGGCGGAGTTCGGCGGCCGCGACCTCCTCACCCTGTCCGAACGCGCGCTTGCCGGGATTCGCGGCAAGGAGATCGGCATGATCTTCCAGGAGCCGATGACGGCGCTCAATCCGATGAAGACGATCGGCGACCAGGTGGCCGAGACGCTTCTCGTTCACCGCGCCGCGAGCCGGGACGGGGCGCGAGAGGCGGCGCGCGACAAGCTCGCCCGTGTCGGCCTTCCCGCGGACCGCTTCCCGCTTTCGCTCTACCCGCACGAGCTTTCGGGCGGCCAGCGCCAGCGGGTCGCCATCGCCATGGCCATCGCGCTCCGGCCGAGGCTTCTGATCGCCGACGAACCGACGACCGCGCTCGACGTGACGACGCAGGCGCAGATACTTGACCTCCTCAAGGGACTGACGCGCGACGAGGGCATGGCGTTGATGCTGATCACCCATGACCTCGCCGTGGTCGCGGGCATGGCGCGACAGGTTGCGGTGATGAAGGGGGGGCATATCGTCGAGGAGGGCGCGACCGAGACACTCTTCCGCACCCGCGCTCATGACTACACCCGCCGCCTTTTCGCCGCCTCCGATCACCGGCCGGTCCGCCGCCCCCGGACGCGGGACGGATCGCTGCTTTCCGTCGAGCATGCGGTGCGCGAATACCTCCTGCCCCGCCCCTCGGCCTTTGCGCCGCATCCCCGGCTAAGGGCCGTGGACGGGGTGAGCCTGACGATCCGCCCCGGCGAAAGTGTCGGCCTCGTGGGCGAGTCGGGCTGCGGCAAGTCCACCCTCTCCCGCGCGATCCTCGGTCTCGACCCGCTGCAGCAGGGCGCGATCCGGCTCGACGGGCAGGCCGTGACGGCGGGCCACACGATGCCGCGTGCACTTCGTGCGCGAATGCAGGTCGTCTTCCAGGACCCCTACGGCAGCTTCAACCCCCGCCAGCGGGTCGGCCGTCTGGTGGCCGAGCCCTTCCACCTGACCGGCACGCCGCGCGACGCGCGCGACCGCGTGGCCTCGGCGCTGGAGGAGGTAGGGCTTTCCGCCGCGGACATGGGCAAATACATCCACGAGTTTTCCGGCGGCCAGCGCCAGCGCATCGCCATCGCCCGGGCGCTGATCATCCGGCCCGACCTCATCGTGCTGGACGAGGCGGTCTCGGCGCTCGACGTGCGGGTGCGGGCGCAGGTTCTCGACCTTCTGGCGGCGCTGCAGGAAAGTCACGGGCTGGCGTACCTCTTTGTCAGCCACGACCTGTCGGTGGTGCGACGGGTCACCGACCGTGTACTGGTCATGCGGAAGGGGCGCATTGTCGAGGAAGGGCCGACCGAAGAGGTTTTCGCCGGTCCCAGGGATCCCTACACCCAGGCTCTGCTCGCCGCGACGCCCACCATCCCCGAAGACTGGAAGGAGCGCACCCATGCCGCCCGGGATTGAGACCCTCCCCCTCTGGTTCGATCCGGCTGAGATGCTGATCGGCGGGCAGTGGCGCGCGGCGTCGGAGACGCTGCCGATCGAGGACCCCTCGACGGGGTTCGAAATCGGCGCCCTCGGACGCGGCAGGACCGGCGACATCGACGCGGCGGTCGCCGCCGCCGAGGCGGCGCGGGCCGGGAACTGGGGGCGGATGACGGCGGCCGAGCGCGGGCGCATCCTCGCCCGGATCGGCCAGATCGTACTTGCCCGTGCCGACGTCCTCGCCCGGTTGGAGGCAGCCGATGTGGGCAAACCGTTGAAACAGGCGAGGGCCGATGCGCTCGCCCTTGCGCGATACATGGAATTCTACGGCGGCGCGGCCGACAAGGTGATGGGCGAGACGATTCCCTACCTTGATGGCTACACCGTCTACACGCTGCGCGAGCCGCATGGGGTGACAGGACACATCGTGCCCTGGAACTACCCGATGCAGATCGTCGGCCGATCGGTCGGGGCGGCCCTCGCCATGGGCAACGCCTGCGTTCTGAAACCGGCCGAGGAGGCCTCGGTCACAGCGCTCGCCTTCGCGCGGATCGCCATGGAGGCGGGCCTGCCGCCCGGCGCGCTCAACGTCGTGACGGGGCGCGGCGAGGAGGCGGGCGCGGCCCTTGCATCGCATCCGGGGGTCCATCACCTCAGCTTCACCGGCTCGGTCGCAGTCGGCCGGCTCATCCAGACGGCGGCGGCGGCCAATGTCGTGCCGGTGACGCTGGAGCTTGGTGGCAAGTCACCACAACTCGTCTTCGCCGACGCCGACCTCGACGCGGCGCTGCCCTTCCTCGTGAACGCAGGAATCCAGAACGCCGGCCAGACCTGCTCTGCCGCCTCGCGCATCCTCGTCGAACGCAGCCGCTACGACGAGGTGGTCGAACGGATGGCCGAGCGCTACCGCGCGCTGAAGGCGGGCCCGGCGATGGCCGACCTAGACCTCGGCCCGCTGATCTCGGCCCGGCAGAGGGCCGTCGTGGAGGGCTTCCTTGCGATGGCGCCCGAAGGCAGCGTCGCGGCCCGGGGCAGCATCGTCGCGGACGCGCCGGCAGGCGGCCACTACGTCGCGCCGATGCTTCTCGCCGGCCCCGGCCCCGATCACCCGCTGGCGCGGGAGGAGATTTTCGGCCCCGCGCAGGTGGTGATCCCGTTCACGGACGAGGCGGAGGCACTGGCCATCGCCAACGGCACCGACTACGGCCTTGTCGCCTCGGTCTGGACCGAGAGCGGCGCCCGCCAGATGCGGCTTGCGAAAGGCCTCCGGGCGGGGCAGGTTTTCCTCAACAACTACGGCGCCGGCGGCGGGGTGGAACTGCCGTTCGGAGGCGTAGGCAGATCCGGCCACGGGCGGGAAAAGGGGTTCGAGGCGCTCTACGGCTTCTCGGCCCTGAAGACCGTCGCGGCGCGGCACGGCTAGGGAGGGCCGATGCGGCTGAAGGGCAAGTCCGCCATCGTCACCGGCGCCGGCTCCGGCTTCGGCGCGGGCATAGCGCGCAAGTTCGCGGCCGAAGGCGCAAGGGTCATGGTGGCCGACATCAACGAGGCGGCGGCGCGGGACGTGGCGGCCGGGATCGGCGGCCTAGCCTTTCGCGCCAACGTGGCCTCGGGCGCGGAGGTCAGGGCGATGGTCGAGGCCGCAGGGGCCGCCCTCGGGCGGATCGACATTCTCGTCAACAACGCCGGGGTGACGCACCTGCCCGCGCCCCTCGAGGAAGTGACGGAGGCCGATTTCGACCGGGTCTTCGCGGTCAACTGCAAGGCGGTCTACCTGACCGCGCGGGCCGTCGTGCCGATGATGAAGGCGCAGGGCGCGGGTGCGATCCTGAACGTCGCCTCGACCGCCGGCCTTTCGCCCCGGCCGCGGCTCAACTGGTACAATGCCTCCAAGGGCTGGATGATCACCGCGACGAAGGCGATGGCGGTGGAGCTTGCGCCCGCGGGAATCCGTGTGAACGCGATCTGCCCGGTGGCCGGCGAGACGCCGCTTCTGAAGAGCTTCATGGGCGAGGATACGCCCGAGATGCGGGCGAAGTTCCTCGCAACGATCCCCATCGGGCGCTTTTCGACACCGGAGGACATGGGCAATGCGGCCTGCTTCCTCTGCTCGGACGAGGCGTCGATGATCACCGGGGTTGCGCTAGAGGTCGACGGCGGGCGCTGCATCTGAGGGCCGCGCTGACAGTTTTCCACCCCTGGACCCCCGGGGAGTATTTCACGACAGAAAGCGAGGCGGCGATGCGTCCGGGACCAAGAAACCTGATAACCGACGTCGCCGGACTGAGGGTGGGCAATGCCGAGGATCACCGGGTGCGGACCGGGGTGACGGTGCTCGCCGGCGACCGGCCCCTCACCGCCGCCGTCCATGTGATGGGCGGCGCGCCGGGGACGCGGGAAACCGACCTTCTCGCCCCCGACCGGCTGGTCCAGGAGGTCGACGCTCTGGTCCTCTCGGGCGGTTCCGCGCTCGGTCTCGACGCGGCGTCGGGCGTGGCCGACGCGCTTCGTGCCGCGGGGCGCGGCTTTGCCGTGGGCGACCAGCGGGTTCCGATCGTGCCGGCGGCGATACTCTTCGACCTCCTGAACGGTGGCGCGAAGGACTGGGCGGAGAACCCTTATCGCGGGCTTGGCCGCGCAGCGCTGGCGGCGGCGGGCGATGACTTCGCACTCGGCACCGCCGGGGCCGGCACGGGGGCTACGACCCATGGGCTGAAGGGGGGTCTCGGGTCGGCTTCGGTGGTGCTGGAAAACGGCTTGACGGTGGGTGCGCTCGTCGCCGTCAACGCGCTCGGGTCCGTGACCGTGGGCGCGGGGCGGGAATTCTGGGCGGCGCCCTGGGAACTGGGCGAGGAGTTCGGCGGCTTCGGCCTGCCCTCCGCCTTCCCGGCGGCGGTGGAGCCCACGCCAGCCAAGCGCCTTGGCGAGGCCACGACCATCGCCATCGTCGCCACCGACGCGCGGCTGACTCAGGCCGAGGCCCAGCGGATGGCGACGACGGCCCATGACGGAATGGCGCGCGCCATAGTGCCGTCGCACACGCCCTTCGACGGCGACCTGGTCTTCACGGCGGCGACCGGGGCGAAGCCCCTGCCCGATCCCTTGGCCGATCCGTTCCGCCTCGGCCACGCGGCCGCATGCTGCCTTGCCCGCGCCGTCGCACGGGCTGTCTTCGAGGCCGCCGCCCGGCCCGGCGACCTCATGCCCACCTGGCGCGCGCGGTTCGGGGATGGCTGAGGACCGGCTCTACACCGACCCGGCGCTGGCGCGGTTCTACGACCTCGACAACGGCTGGACGGACGACAGCGCCTTCTGCCTGCACCTTGCGGCAGGCTGCCGCAGCGTGCTCGACCTCGGCTGCGGGACCGGCGAACTCGCGATCCGCATCGCGGCCGAGCATGGCGCGGCGGTGACGGCGGTCGATCCGGCCTGCGCGATGCTGGACCTCGCCCGCATCAAGCCGGGGGCGGAACGGGTGCACTGGGTCGAGGGCGATGCCCGCGGTCTTCGCCTCGGGGAACGGTTCGGCCTGATCGTGATGACGGGCCACGCATTCCAGACCCTGCTTTCGCCCTTGGACCGCGCCGCCTGCCTTCTCGCCATCGCCGCCCACCTCGCCCCCGGCGGCCGCTTCGTCTTCGACAGCCGCAACCCGGAGCGGCAGGAGTGGAAGGAATGGCGGCCGGATGCCTCGCGGCGGCGGTTTGTCGACCCCCTCCTCGGCCCGGTCTGCGCCTGGAACGATGTCGCCCGGGATCCGGCGAGCGGGATCGTCACCTACGAGACGCATTACCGGGTCGACGCCGATGGCCGGCACTCCGCAGCAACCTCGCGCATCGCCTTTCCGCCGCTCGCAGAGATCGAGCGCGCGATCGCCGCGGCGGGGCTCCGGGTGGAGCGGTGGCTGGGCGACTGGACCGGCGCGGCGCTCGGGCCGCACAGTCCCGAGTTCATCCCCCTCGGCAGTCTCGCCTGAAGGTCAGTCCAGGAGCGCGCGCATCAGCGGGCTCTCCGCCTGCTCCAGCCCTTCGATAACGTCGAAGTGGTGCCGGCCCGCCTCCACCGTGACCGGGCAGGCCCAGGCATTGCCAAGCCGCCGCGCCTGGTCGAGGAAGGCCGGCCGCTCGGCCCCGCCGACCCAGACGTGGACGGGAACGCGAGGCCGAAGGGGCAGGAGCGCCGGGCTTTCGGCCAGCGCCTCGTCGGCGTCGAGCCGGAGGTCGGCACTCATCGCCGTCTCGCGGAGCGGCCGGAGGTCCCCGATGGGCGAGATCGGCACCACCCGCGCGAAGCGGGCCGGGACCTCGTCCGGCAGGGAGATATCGGCGCAGGCCATCCGCGCGGCGAGGTGACCGCCGGCGGAATGGCCGGTGACGACGATGGGGCCTGCCACCGCCTCGGCCGCGGCGGCGATCGCTGCCGCGATCTGGCGCGTCATCGCGCCGATCCGGGCTGCGGGCGCGAGCGTGTAGGCAGGCATCGCCACAGCGCGACCCCGGGCGAGGGCACCCGCCGCGAGGTGCGAGAAATCCCGCGGACCGAAGCGGAGCCAGTAGCCGCCGTGGATGAAGATCACCAATCCTTCGGGTTCCGCCTCAGGCAGGAAGAGGTCGAACCACGCATTTTCATCCGCCCCGTAGCGCAGGCCCGGCCTCGCCCGCGCCCCGAGCGCGTCGCGGAACGTCGCCGAGGCCCGCTCCCAGCGCGGCGGAAAGGTGTCGCCGCCCGGAATGTATTTTGCATTCTGATAGGCATCGTCATATCTCATGCAAGCAATCCCGGTCAGCCGCCCGGCTGGACAACGAGTCGCGCTTCGGGCATTTGATCAAATTATGAAACACGAGGGGGTTCCCATGCTCGATTCCGTCACAGACCTGAGGTCCCGGCTGAAGGACCCGTCGCTTCTGGTAACGCAGGCCTATGTGGCCGGGCAATGGGTGAACGCCGACGATGGCGCGACCTTCCCGGTGACCAACCCCGCACGCGGCGACGTCATCTGCACCGTGCCCGACCTCGGCCGGGCAGAGACGGCGCGTGCCATCGAGGCGGCCGACAAGGCGCGCCACGAATGGGCGGCGCGTACCGGCAAGGAACGCGCGGCGGTCCTGCGCAAGTGGTATGACCTGATGGTCGAGAACGCCGACGACCTCGGCGCGATCCTGACGGCCGAGATGGGCAAGCCGCTCGCCGAGGCCAGGGGAGAGGTGCTCTACGGCGCCTCCTTCGTCGAGTGGTTCTCCGAGGAAGCGAAGCGCATCTACGGCGAGACGATCCCGGGCCATCAGCGCGACAAGCGGATCACGGTGATCAAGCAGCCGATCGGCGTCGCGGCCTCGATCACGCCCTGGAACTTCCCGAATGCGATGATCGCGCGCAAGGTCGCCCCGGCGCTCGCTGTCGGCTGTGGCTTTGTCGCGCGCCCCGCGGCCGAGACGCCGCTCTCCGCGCTCGCCATGGCGCTTCTGGCCGAACGCGCGGGTGTGCCGGCGGGCCTCTTCTCCGTCGTCACATCGACCAAGTCCTCGGCCATCGGCAAGGAGTTCTGCGAGAACCCGATCGTGCGGAAGCTCACCTTTACCGGCTCGACCGAGGTCGGCCGCATCCTGCTGCGCCAGGCGGCGGATCAGGTGATGAAATGCTCGATGGAACTCGGCGGCAACGCACCCTTCATCGTCTTCGACGACGCCGACCTCGACAAGGCGGTCGAGGGCGCGATGATCTCGAAGTTCCGCAACAACGGCCAGACCTGCGTCTGTGCGAACCGCATCTACGTTCAGGCGGGCGTCTATGACGCCTTCGCGGAAAAGCTCGCGGAAGCCGTGAGAAAGCTGAACGTGGGCGACGGGCTAAAGGACGGCGTGACCACCGGCCCGCTGATCAACGAGGCCGCCGTGGAAAAGGTCGAGGAGCACATCGCCGACGCGCTGGCGGGCGGCGGGCACATTGTCACCGGCGGCAAGCGCCACGCGCTCGGCGGCACGTTCTTCGAGCCGACCGTCGTCACTGGCATCACGCCCGAGATGAAGGTCTCGACCGAGGAGACCTTCGGCCCCCTCGCCCCGCTCTTCAAGTTCGAGACCGAGGATGAGGTCATCCGCCTTGCCAACAACACGATCTTCGGGCTCGCCTCCTACTTCTACGCGCGCGACATCGGACGCATCACGCGCGTCCAGGAGGCGCTGGAATACGGCATGGTGGGCGTCAACACCGGCCTCATCTCGACCGAGGTCGCGCCATTCGGCGGCGTGAAGCAGTCCGGTCTCGGCCGCGAAGGAAGCCATCACGGGGTCGAGGACTACCTGGAGATGAAGTACATCTGCTTGGCAATCTGATCGCGCTTTACGGGTATTCCGGCCCGCGCTATCGTCATGACAAGTGCTGGCCCCGCAGTCCGTTGCGGGGCCGTTTCTTTCGAGGGTCGCGTGGTCATGGCCGCCATTTTTCGTGACTTCCGGCAGGCATTCGATTGCCTCGAGGACCAGATCGCCATCATCGACGGCCAGGGCGTCATCGTTGCCGCCAATGCCGCATGGCAACAATTCAGTGTGGAGAACGGCGGCGAGCCCGATGGATTTGTCGGGCGCAATTACTTCGATGTCTGCCCGACCGAGCACGAGGATGCGATTGTGGTGGCACAGGGCCTCAGGCAGGTGATCGCGGCAGGCGTGGAGTTCCGCCACGAGTACGCCTGCCCCAGCCCGACCGAGCAGCGATGGTTCGAACTTTATGCCAGGCGCATGGGTGACGGGGGCGAGCCATTCGCCGTCGTCGTCCACCGCAACGTGACCCGCCGGGCGCTAGAGGGCATGCAGGCCCGCGCGGCGCGGGTCAACGCCGGCCTCTTCTCGGCTCTCGTTGCCTCGTCGAACGATGCAATCCTGAGCTACGATCTGGATGGCAAGATCATGACGTGGAACCCCGCGGCCGAGCGGCTTTACGGGTACCGGGCCGACGAGGTGATCGGAAGGTCGCTCGAAATCATCTATCCCGATGGCTGGCCGAAGCGGATCACCGAGTACCGCGACGAGATCGTCGCCGGCGCACTCAAGAGCTTCGAGGTGGTGCGCCGCACCAAGTCGGGCCGGGAGCGCCAGATCTGGGTCAGTGCGGCGCCGGTCTACGATGCTTCCGGACAACTCGTGGCGGTCTCGAACATTCACCGCGACATCACCGAGTGGCGTCGCCACGAGCAGTCGCGCCGCATGGTGGCCGAAGAGATCGTCCATCGGGCCAAGAACATGTTGACGGTGATCGCCGCGCTGCACCGGCGTACGGCGGCGGCGAGTACGAGCCTCGAGGATTTCAACGTCCGCTTCGGCGAGCGGATCAAGTCGCTCGCGACCTCGACCGACTTCCTGACGGCGGGCAACTGGACGACCGCGCCCCTCGCCGCACTCGTCCGGTCTCAGACCGCGCTCTTTGACATCGCCAGAAGCGACCGAATCGAGATTTCGGGTCCGGAGATCGACATCCGGCCGCAGGCCGTTAAGGTCATCGGCATGGCGCTGCACGAGCTTGGAACCAACGCGTTGAAGCACGGCGCGCTTGCCACGGACCAGGGACGCGTGCGAATCGCATGGATGCTGGAGGACGCCCCCGACGGGCCGGGGCTCGCGTTCGAATGGCTGGAGGACGGCGTCGAGCCCGAAGCCGCACCCGAGGGACGCGGCTTCGGTCATACGCTGCTGACCAACCTTGCCGGGTCGCTGCTGGAAACGGCCGCCGACTACCGCATCGACCCGACTGGCGTGCGCTGGCGTATCGTCCTGCCCAGGAAGTTCTTCGTCGTCGCCGGTACCGCGCCGTCCGAGACCGGGCCGGGCGGCTGGCCTTCCGCCGGGGCCGATGTTATCGGCTAGCGCAAGGCCGATTTTGCCTAGCGGGCGGCCCTTTCCCATGTTGCGGGCATCGACCCACCGCAACACGGGGACATGACATGCTGCCCAACCTCCGCAAATCCGCCACCGCCGCCATCGCCGCCCTCTCGCTGGGCCTCGCCATGCCCGCCCCCGCCTTCGCCTGGGGCGAAAAGGAACAGAACGCCCTGGCCGCGATCGTCGCTGCCGGCGTGATCGGCACACTCATCCTGAACGAGAAGAAGCGCCGGAATGCCCCGCCTGTCGCCCGCGCACCGATCCAGACGGTGCCGGGCTACTACCAGCCGCGCCATGAGGAACGGTATCAGGACCGCTACGAGACGCGCTACCAGGATCAATACGGCACGCCGCGCTACCAGCCGTCGGCCCCGTCGGGCATCTATGCCACGCCGGCCGCCAGGGCCTTCAACAGCTACAGCGCGGCCCAGCGCCGGGCGATCCAGTCGCGGCTTGCCAACGCGGGCTACTACAATGGCGGCATCGACGGCGCCTTCGGCCCGATGACCTACCGCGCGATCATGGCCATCGCCGGCGATTCCACCGGCACCGCGCAACTAGACTCACTGGGCGGCGCGCACGAGTTCTACAACGCCATTCTCGGCTGACCCCACCATTGCAGGGGGGCCAGGGCGGCCCTCTCTTTCTTTCGCGCGCTCCCCAAGGATTGACCCGCGCCCCGCGTCAGAGTTTCGTCATGCGCATGCAAACCCCGGACGAGGCCTTGGCGAGTGCCGCCGCGAACGGAGACCGCGAGGCCTTCGCGGCGCTCCTCGGGCGGCATTACGGCCGGATCCACGGGCTGGCCTTCCGCCTCACCGGCTCCAGGGCCGAGGCCGAGGATCTGACCCAGGACATCTGCCTCGCCCTTCCCGCCAAGCTCGGATCCTGGCGGGGCGAGGCACGGTTCACGACCTGGCTATACCGCGTCACGGTGAATGCCGCACATGACCGGCGACGGCGTGACTTCAGCCGGAACAGGGCCGCCGACGGCTGGGGAGACTGGGAGGTGAACCGACGCGCCGGGAACGCCGAACAGGCCGCGACGCACGACTGGCTCGCCGTCACGATGACGCGGCTTTCGCCGGAACTGAGGGACACCGTCGCGCTGACCCTCGGCGAGGATCTGAGCCAGAAGGACGCGGCTGAGGTTCTCGGCGTGTCCGAAGGCACCGTGGCCTGGCGGATGAGCGAGGTGAAGAAACGCCTGCGCGAGATGGCACGGGCGGAGGGGATGCTATGAGCGACGAACTCGACCGGCTCCGCGACGGGCTGAAGGCCGCGCCCCCGGCGCCGAATCCAGAGGCGCGGACGCGGGCGCTCAGGCTCGCGATGGAATCCTTCGACCGGCGCCAAGAAACGCTGGCGGCCGCGCGTCCCATGTCGGACCGCCCAAAAGGGGCGGGGTTCCCGACAGGAGTTCGCCAGATGCTTGCCCACCTTTCCCCCCGCGCCGCTCTCGCCGCCACCGCTTCGGTCGCCGTGATCGGCCTCGCACTTGCACTCTATCCCGAACTTCGGCAGGGCACGGGCCTGCCCGCGCCACGGCCTGAAGCCACCGCGGACAAGGCCGAGACCCTGCCCGCCGCGCCGGTCGAGGCACCGGCCGAGTCGCGGCTCGCCGCCCCCGCCGAGGCCCCTTCCGCCACCCTTGCAGACGGGATTGCCGACGCGATTGCCAATGCACCGGCTGCCGACGCTGCCGACCCTGCCGACGCGCGGCGCAAGGCCGAAGGCGAGGCAGTGGCCGGCGCCGCGCCGCTCTCCGCCCCGGAGGCCGCATCGGTCGCCGCTGCCGATCCGACCGGCGCCGGAACCAGCACGCTCGCCAGAATCCCGCCCGTGGCGCCGATGGCCGAGATGGCCCAGGCGCTCGGCAGCAGCCGCGAGGCCGGCGCCTATGCGTCCGGCGAGGCGGAGGCCCCCGCCCCCGCCCCCGGCCTCGCCGCCGGCCTCACCCTGGCCGACGACACGGCGCGCCGGTTGCCCGCGGCTGACACCGAAGCCTTCGCCAATGCCGCCCCGAACCCGGTGAAGATCGCGGCGGAGGAGCCCGTCTCCACCTTCTCGATCGACACCGACACGGCATCGTGGTCGGTGCTGCGCTCGTCCCTCGCCGGGGGCGTCCTTCCACCGAAGGACTCGGTGCGGATCGAAGAGATGGTGAACTACTTCCCCTACGCCTACCCCGCGCCCTTGGCCGGGGCGGCACCCTTCCGCGCCTCGGTCAGCCTCTTCCAGACCCCCTGGAACGCCGGAACGCAGCTTCTCAGGGTCGGTTTGCAGGGTCGGATGCCGGCGATCGAAGACCGCCCGCCGATCGACCTCGTCTTCCTCATCGACACCTCGGGCTCGATGGAGGATGCGAACAAGCTGCCGCTCCTGAAGCAGTCCTTCCGGCTCCTGCTCGGCCAGTTGCGCCCCGAGGACCGGGTGGCGATCGTCACCTATGCGGGCTCCGCCGGGCTGGTGCTGGAGCCCACCGCGGCCGGCGACCGCGATGCGATCCTCGGCGCGCTCGGCCGGCTGGAAGCGGGCGGCTCCACCGCCGGGGCCGAGGGGCTCGCCCAGGCCTATCAGGTCGCCGAAAGCATGGCCGGGGAGGGGCGCATCGGTCGCATCCTTCTCGCCACGGACGGAGATTTCAACGTCGGTATCGACAATCCCGAGGACCTGAAGGACTTCATTGCCGAAAAACGCGAGAGCGGCACCTACCTCTCCGTCCTCGGCTTCGGGCGCGGCAATCTCGACGACGCGACGATGCAGGCGCTGGCGCAGAACGGCAACGGCACGGCGGCCTACATCGACACGGCGACCGAGGCGCAGAAGGTGCTGGTGGACCAGCTTACCGGCGCGCTCTTCCCCATCGCCGACGACGTCAAGGTGCAGGTGGAGTTCAACCCCGCCGCCGTCGCCGAATACCGTCTGATCGGCTACGAGACCCGGGCGCTTGCGCGCGAGGATTTCAACAACGACCGGGTGGACGCGGGCGAGATCGGCGCCGGCCATCAGGTGACCGCGCTCTACGAGATCACGCCCGTCGGCTCGGCCGCGCGGCTCTCCGATCCCTTGCGCTACGGCGCGGCCCCTGGCGGCGGCGATGCATCGGAGCTCGGTTTCCTCAAGCTGCGCTGGAAGGCGCCGGGGGAGGCCACGTCGCGACTGATCGAGACGCCGATCCCCGCCGCACCGGGCGAGGCCGACACCGACGCCCGCTTCGCCGCCGCCATCGCCGGAATGGGCCAGCTTCTGGGCGAGCCGAAATACCTCGGCACCTGGGGCTGGGTGGAGGCGATCGCGCTTGCCTCCGGGGCGAAGGGCGAGGACCCGTACGGCTATCGCGCCGAGGCGGTGAAGCTGATGCGGCTCGCGCAGAGCCTCGCGCGCTGATCGCCCTCAGGTGGCGGGTCCTCTGCCGGCCCGCCACGCACGCAGCCGGTCCGTCAACCCGTCGTGGTCGCCCATCGGGCGCTCCGGCGCGTCCTCCCACCAGTCGTCGCGAAGCGTCCTCTGTTCAGGGTTGCGGGGGTAGACGATGCGGTTCTCTGGCTTCGGGCGCTCGCCCACGACCAGAAGGCGCACCTCGGCCTCACTGTTGTTGAGGAAGCAGTGGCACTGCCCCGTGCCGGCCGGGAACCCGACGGCATCCCCGGGGCCGAGGCGGTGGAGCCGGCCGTCGAGCCAGACGTCCGGCGTGCCCTCGATGACATAGACGAACTCCTCCTCGGCGCTCTCGGCATGAGGATAGGAGCTACGGCGGCCGGGCAGGAGCCTTTCGTGATGGATGCCGATCCGGGCAAGGCCGAAGTGCCGGCCGAATGCAGCCCCGATGCCGAGAAGCTCGTCATCCCCCTCATAGTGCGCGTCATCCGGGCCCTCGATATCGCGCCAGTGGGCAATGCAGTCGAGTCGGTTCGCTTCGGGCATCGGGTGCCTCCGGGATGCTTCCTCCGGGGATCGTAGCAACTCCGCCGCGAAGATGTAACGCGGGCGACGACGGCGGATTCCCTCATGGCGAACCTCGCGATAGGTTCGGCGCCATGACCGACCTCATCTCCCCCAGCGACATGACCACCGCCGACATGGCCGCGCTCGGCTTTCTCCTGCTCGGCTGGCTCGTCTTCGGCTTCCTAGTCGAGCATCCGCCCCGGAGCCTGCCGTCCGTCTCGGCCCTTATGACCGCTTACCGGCGCGAGTGGATGCGCCAGTTCGTCACCCGCCAGCCGCGGATCTTCGATGCCTCGGTGATGGACAGCCTGCGTCAGGGCACGAGCTTCCTTGCGTCGGCGACGATGATCGCCATCGGCGGCGGCGTGGCGCTCATCGGCAATACGGAGCGGCTCCTCGGCCTCGCCGAGGACCTGACGCTGGCCTCCGCCCCTGCCGCGGTGCTGGAGGCGAAGATCATCGTCATCCTCCTCTTCCTCACCAATGCGTTCCTGAAGTTCCTCTGGTCGCACCGGCTCTTCGGCTATTGCGCCATCGTGATGGCGGCCGTGCCGAACGAAACCGATGATCCCTCTGCCTTTCACCGGGCGGGGCAGGCGGCCCAGATCAACATCTCGGCGGCGCGGAGCTTCAATCGGGGTCTGCGGGCCGTCTATTTCGCACTCGCGGCGCTTGCCTGGATACTTGGCCCGCTCGCGCTGACCATGGCGACCGCCGTCACGCTCGCCGTGCTCTGGCGGCGCGAATTCGCCTCGGTCTCGCGCCGGGTGCTGATGGACGGCACGCCAAAGTGATCGCCGGCCCCGACCGGACGTGGCATGGTGCGGGGATGATCGGTCCCGCCTTCGCCCTTGCCGCCACGCTCGCCGTCCTGACGGCGTCCCCCTTGCGCGCGAGCCCGGTCGAGGTCGTGGCGGCTACGGCCACCCCGGGACCAAAGGGCTGGACGATCACCGTCACCCTGCGGCATGCCGACAGTGGATGGGACCACTATGCAAGCGGCTGGGAGGTTCTAGCACCGGATGGCACACGGCTCGGCTACCGCGAACTGAGCCACCCTCACGTGGAGGAACAGCCCTTCACCCGCAGCCTCTCCGGCATCGTCATCGGCGGTGGGGTGGACTATGTCCTGATTCGGCCGCGCTGCACGCTCGACGGGTGGGCCGCGTCGCCAACCCGCCTGGATCTCCGCCGCTGACGCCGGAAGTTTCGGCATCTTGCCGCCGTCAGGGCCAGTTGCGCGGATTTGTCCATGTTCCACCGTGGCGAGAATCGCTTTTCCCGTGTTATCGTTGCACCACCGCCACATATGCGTGCTCAAAGACGCGCGAAGCGCCCTGGGAGGATGTGATGAGCCAGCCGCAACGTCGTGACGAGATTGACCTGTTTGTTGATGACCTGCTCGCGAATCCCGACCGCGCCGAGGAGTTGAAGGGCAAGCTGCGCCAGACCTTCGGCGAAACGGCGACCGATCGGACCACACCCGAGAAGCGCCGCGCTCAGCTGCGGCTCCTGACGCTTTGCAACGATGCCGAGTCCCTCTGGGACAACGTGCCGCTCTGAGGCCGAACAGGACTGATGCGATGGCGGCGCGGGTGGGGGCCCGCGCCGTCGCTTTTTCCGGAACCAGGGTCCAGGCCGCAGGCGGACCACCCCGCGAACGAGAGGCGGAACGTGCCTCTCGGGCACAGAGCCCCTGCTACCGTCGCCCTTCGCGGAGCCAGGCCGCCAGCGTCAGCGCCGCCGCAATCAGCAGGAACGCCCAGGGCGGAAGCAAGGCCGCGATCCGGATGTCGGTCGTCTGGTAGGCATTGCGCGGCGTGATGCCGATCCATCCCCGCCCCGTCGCCGGGCGCCCCTCGCGCACCGCGCGCACATCAGGCAACCCGTCCTCGATCCGGGTGACTCCGCCGTTGGTCGACCCCATGACGGAGTCCAGCGGCGCGGGCGAGGCTATGGCGGCCTCGAACTCTCGCGGACTGGCGGGGCCGATCGCGGTGACCCGTTCCAGATCTCCGTCGGACAACCGGTAGAGCCCGAGCGCGGGGGCGGCATAGGTCGCCTGATGCCGGCCCGGGCCGACCTCGGTCAGCGCAAGCTGCGTGGAAGTGCCGTCGGGCGCGGTAACCGTCACCTCGCGGCCGCCCTCGCCGAGCGTGCGGCGGGTGATCGTGAGGACGTTGCCCTCTGCCGTCGCTGTCAGCGACTCCTCTTCCAGGTCAGGTTCCTTCATCATCCAGTGGGCGAGGCGGCGGAGAAGCTCCAGTTGCGGCCCGCCTCCCTCGAACCCGCGCGCCCAGAGCCACGCCTGGTCGGACGCCAGAAGCGCCACCCGGCCCTCGCCCGCTCGGTTCAGGACCAGAAGCGGCACCTTGTCGGGGCCTTCCATGACCACCTGCCCATCCGCGTCGGCAAGTTCCACGTAGCGGGTCCACCGGCCCCACTTCGGCGCGCCGGGTGCGCCGGCTGCGGCGCCGTCCGGCGCGTAGCTTTCCAGTCCCTCGGTCACCGGGTGGCGCGCCCCGAGGTCCGAGACCCGCGGCAGGAACGCCCCCTCGATCACCCGCGCCGTCGGCCGCGCCGGCAGCACCTCACCGAGGCCGGAGTGATAGAGGCTCTCGGCCGAGGCGAATTCCGGTCCGGCGGAGACGAGCACGGCGCCGCCGCCCAGCACATAGTCGCGGATGTTGTCGAGATAGGCGGCCGGCAGGATGCCCCTCAGCCGGTAGCGGTCGAAGATGATCAGGTCGAATTCATCGACCTTCTCGACAAAAAGCTCGCGCGTCGGGAAGGCGATGAGCGACAATTCCGACACCGGCACGCCGTCCTGCTTGTCCGGCGGACGCAGGATGGTGAAGTGGACGAGGTCCACCGCGCTGTCGGATTTCAGCAGGTTGCGCCAGGTCCGCTCGCCGGCATAGGGCTCGCCCGAGACGAGGAGCACGCGCAGCCGGTCCCGCACGCCGTTGATCTGCACGATGGCAACGTTGTTGCGGTCAGTCAGTTCGCCCTCGGCCGTCTCCACCGTGAGCTGGACGACGTTCTGCCCACCGTGGTCGAGCGTAAGGGGCAGTTCGAGATCCTGCCCGACCGGGACGGCATAGGTCTCCGGCTCTGCTCCGTCGATCGAGATGGCGAGGTTGACCCGCCGTCCGGCCTCGCCGGCCGGCATCGTGCCCTGTTCCTCGATGCGGAGCGCGAGGGAGAGCGGCTCGCCGATGATGCCGAAGGCGGGCGCGGTCGTGACCATCAGCCGCCGGTCCCAGTCGGCAGCATGACCGGTCAGGAGCAGGTTGAGCGGCGCAGGCAGTGCCGGCGCGAGGTCGACGTCATGGACCTGACCGTCGCTGACGAGGATCGCCCCCGCGACCCGCGCGCGCGGCTCCTCGGCCAGCGCCTGCGCGAGCGCCGTCATGGCGAGTGTTCCCGCGTCCTTGGCCCCGTCGCCAACGGTGATCTTGCGCAACTCGGTATTCGGCAGCGCCGCCACTTCGGCCTCGATCCGGGCCACGGCCGCCGCCGTCTGCTCCGGTCGTTCCCCGATCTTCTGGCTCGCGCTTTCGTCGATGACGAGAAGCACGATGTCCGAAAGGGGCCGCCGCTCCTCGCTTTGTAGCGAGGGCTGGGCGACAGCTGCCAGGAGCGCCACGGCGGCGAGCGCCCTGAGCCACCAGCCGGCAATTCGCCGCCATGCGGCAAAGGTCACGAAGGCGAGCGCGAGGGCACCGAGGGCCCAGAGCGCCGGCCCCGGCACCAGCGGATCGAAGATCACCTGCCCGATCATTGGCCGAGCCTTTCGAGAAGCGCCGGCACATGGACCTGATCGGATTTATAGTTGCCGGTCAGCACATGCATGATGAGGTTGACGCCGAAGCGGTAGGAGATTTCGCGCTGCCGCTCGCCGCCCAGGCCGCGGCCCACCGGGAACATGGGCCGGTTGGATTCGTCCACCGCCCAGGCCCGCGCCCAGTCGTTGCCGCCGATGACGACCGGCGTCACCCCGTCGTTGAGGTTGCGGAAGGGCATCCCCTCGGCCAGTTCCGCGTCGGGTGGCGCGGCCTCCACCCAGATCGCGCGGCCGTCGAAACGGCCGGGGAAATCCTGGATCAGGTAGAAGCTGCGGGTCAGAACATGGTCGGGCGGAATCGGCTCCAGCGGCGGGATGTCGAGGGGGGCTGCCAGCGCCTGCAGCCGCCGACCTTCCGGCGAAGCGGCACCGAAGCCGGCCACGTCGGCGTCGCGCGTGTCGAAGAGGATGAGGCCGCCCGACCGCAGGTAGCGGTTGAGCTTCGCATAGGCGGCAGGGGACGGTGCGGGCTGGGCCGCCGTCACGGGCCAGTAGAGGAAGGTGTAGACCGACAGTTCGTCACTCTCGAGGTCGACGCCCTGCGGTTCCACAGGTTCGACCGAGGTGCGCGCAAACAGAATCTCCGACAGGCCCCAGAGCCCGGCCTCGGCCACGCGGTCCGTCTCCGCCTCGCCTGTGAGGACATGGGCGAGAACGACGCTGCCTGCCGCGCGCAGCACCTTGTCGTCGAGGGCCCCGCCATCCTGCGCCGCGGCTCCGCGCGGGGCCATCCCCGGCAGGAGCGCCGCCAATGCCAGCACGGCAAGACCGGCACGCACCCCCCGAAGGCGCCCCGCAAGCGCGAGCGAGGCGACAAGATCGACCAGAAGAAGCGCCAGCGCGGCGGTCAGGACCCAGCCTTTCATCGGCTGTTCCCGGGCAACGACGAGGCCCTCGACCGCCACGCCCGCGGGCCATTCCGCCGCCGCCAGTTCGCGGTCGGCGGAAATCACGTTCAACGCCAGCCGCCGGTCGCCGGAGCCATAAAGGCCAGGCTGCACGTCGGGCCCGACCCGCGACTCCGCGAGTCTTTCGCCGGGCACGCCCGGCAGGTCCGCTGCCTCTCCCAACGCGCCGAAGGCGTCGAGCACCCGCTCGGCCGTCCAGGTCGTGCCGGCGAGGTCCCCCGCCTTCGGCCGGGCGGCGTTGGACGAGATCGCCAGCCGCTCGAGCATCTGCACGAAGAGCCCGGAGAGGGGAAGGCTCGTCCATTCCGCGTTGGCCGAGACGTGGAAGAGCACGACCTGCCCGTCGCCGATCTGGCGGCGCGTGACCAGCGGAGTGCCGTCCGCCAGCGTGGCGATCGTTGCGGCGGCGAGGTCCGGCCCCGGCTCGGCGAGGACCTGCGCCGAGACAACCACGTCGTCGGGGGGCACGAGCCCGGCAAAGGGCGAGCCTTCCGGGAAGGCCGCGAGCGCCTTCGGCTCACCCCAGCTCATCGTGCCGCCGACCGAGCGGCCGCCGCTCCTGAGCCTCACTGGCAGCAGGGGGTCGAGGGCATCGCGGCCGACGTCGGAGGCCGCGAGATGGGGCCCCGCGAAACGCACGAGCAGACCGCCCTCCTCGATCCAGTCGGTCAGGGGCTCCACCTCGGCCACCTTGGCGACATCGGCGAGGATTATGACATCGGGAGCGGCGAGAAGGACGTCGCCGACAGTGCCCTCGATCACATCGGCGGTGGGCACCAGCGCCTGCCGCAGGAAATGGTCGGGCGCCAGCAGCTCAAGTCCCTCGCGCGCCGCGCCGCTGGTGATGATCGCCACCTTGCGCCGCTTCAGCGCGTCGTCGGCGAGTGTCACCGCCCCCGCGCTCGTCTCGCCCGCGATCTCGAAGCGGGTCAGACGGTTCCTGAGTTCCGGCGGCAGGTCGAATTCCGCCACCGCCCGCCCGTCGCCAGGCGTAAAGGAGGCCTCGGCCCGGGCAAGCTCGCGCTCGATCCCCGCAGGATCGAGCCCGCGCGCAACGACCTCCGCCGCGCCCTCCCCCTCTTTCCGCGCTCTGAGCACCGAAGCCGACACGGTACCGCCCTCGTAAACCGGCGGACCAAGCGCCAGCGGGCCGCGCGAGGCTTCCACCGCGGTCACGGCGCCATGTGCCATGAGAGACGCGAGAAGCTCCGCCCGGCCCGCGCGCGCTATCCCGTCCGACAGCCAGAGTGTGTCGAATCCGCCCTCCGGCAGTTCGTCCGTCAGCCGCGCCATGTCCCCTTCGGCCGGCTCCCACGCCTTCGGCTGGATCGCGGGCAACCCCTCTGCAACCGCATCGGCCGCGGCGAAGACCGGCCCGCCCGGCGGCACGTCGGTGAGCGAGACGACCGCCACGCTGCGCCCAGAGCGGCCGGCTTCATCCACGGCCGCTGCAATCCGGGCCGCGGACTTCGACCAGTCGCGGGCCGAGGCCCAGCTTCCGTCGGTGACGACGAAAAGCGGCCCCCCACCCTGCGTCCGCACCTCGGGGTTCAGCACGGGCCCCGCAAAGCCGGCGATCATCGCGGCCACGGCGAGCATGCGCAGGAGAAGGAGCCACCAGGGCGTCCGGTCGGCCTCCTGCTCCTCGTCGGCGAGGCCGAGGAGAAGCGCCACGCCCGGAAACCGCCGGCGGATCGGCGCGGGCGGGATCGCGCGCAAGAGCAGCCACAGCACCGGCAGGGCCGCGAGCCCCCAGAGGAGCCAGGGCGCCGTGAAGCCGATGGGGCCGAGGACCAGCATCAGCTGCCCTTCCTCAGCGCGGCGTAGAGCCACAGAAGCGCGCCCTGCGCCGGATCGCCGGTGTGATGGGTGGTGAAGAGCCACCCTGCCGTCCGCGCGAGATGGCGGAGCCGCTCCTTCCGCTCTTCCAGCCGTGCCCGGTAGCGGTCGCGCAGATCGCCGGCCTTTCGCGTCTCGTGGATGAGGGTGCCGCCCATGCTCTCGAAGATCGTCCGGCCGTCGAAGGGAAACGCCTCCTCCACCGGATCGAGCACCTGCATGAGGACACCGGTCACGCCCTTGTCGGCGGCCTGCGCCAGCGCGCCCTCCACCCCGGCCGGATCGCCCATGAAATCGGAGAGGAAGACGGCACGCGACCCGGCCAGCATCGCGCGCGCCTGCGGCGCACCGTAGTCGGTCTCGCCCGCCGGCCGCGTGAAGGCTTCCGAGAGCCTCAGTAGCTGCACCTCGCCCGACCGGGGCGGCGCGATGCCGTCGGCAAGCCCGACCCGTTCGCCCGCGCGGATGAGAAGAACCCCGAGCGACAGCGCAAGAAGCCGGGCACGGTCAGCCTTCGCCTGCCGCTTCGGATCGCCGGTGAATTCCATCGACCGCGCGTCATCGACCCAAAGGTGCACCGACTGCGCCGCCTGCCATTCCTTCTCGCGCACGAACTGGACATCTGCCCGCGCCGAGCGCCGCCAGTCGATGGCGCGGGCCTCGTCGCCGGCATGGGCCGCGCGATACTGCCAGAACTCGTCGCCCATGCCGGCGCGCCGCCGGCCGTGTTCGCCAAGCTGCACGGTCGCGGCGAGATGCCGCGCCTCTGCCAGCAGTGGTGGCAGGGTCGCTGCCAGCGCCTCGGCGCTGCGTCTCAGCCCCGCCGGCCGGGCGGAGCTCTGGACGGTGGCGCTCATGCCGCCTCGGCGCGCGTGACGTCCCGCGCAACGCCCTCGATGATCGCGCCGAGGCTTTCGCCGCGCGCGCGTGCCGCGAACGAAAGCGCCATCCGGTGGCTCAGCACCGGCCGCGCCAGTGCCAGGACATCCTCGGCCGAAGGCGCGAGCCGGCCGCTCAGGAGCGCCCGTGCCCGCACCGTCAGCATCAGCGCCTGCGCGGCCCGCGGTCCCGGCCCCCAGGCGACGCTCTCGCTCACGGCGCGCCCCGCTTCGGTCTCGCCCGGGCGGCAGGCGCGCACGAGGTCGAGAATCAGTTCCAGCACCTTTTCGCCCACCGGCATCCGTCGCACCGTCATCTGCGCCGCGATGAGCTCGTCCGCGCTGAATATCCGGGGTGATGTCGCCGCCTCGACTCCGGTCGTGGCCAGAAGGATGTCACGTTCCGTCGCGCGGTCGGGATAGTCCACGTCGATCTGCACGAGGAACCGGTCGAGCTGCGCCTCGGGCAGGGGATAGGTCCCCTCCTGCTCGATCGGGTTCTGCGTGGCGAGAACGTGGAAGGGCTTCGGCAGCGGCCGGTGGACGCCGGCAATCGTCACCTCGCGTTCCTGCATCGCCTGCAGAAGCGCGGACTGGGTGCGGGGGCTGGCGCGGTTGATCTCGTCCGCCATCAACAGCTGGCAGAAGACCGGCCCCTCGATGAACCTGAAACTGCGCGTCCCATCTGCCGCCGTTTCAAGAACTTCGGACCCGAGAATGTCCGCAGGCATCAGGTCGGGTGTGAACTGCACCCGTCCCGAGGTAAGGCCCATGACGGTGCCGAGCGTGTCGACGAGCATGGTCTTGCCCATGCCCGGCAGCCCGACGAGCAGGCCGTGCCCGCCACAGAGAAGCGCCGAGAGCGACAGCTCCACCACCCGTTCCTGGCCGATGAAGCGCCGCCCCACCGCCTGACGCGCCTCGGCGATCTTTTCGCCAAGCGCCTCGATCTCGACCAGAAGGTCACGGGACTCGGCCATGGCAAGCGCTCCTTCCTCGGTATAGTCTTGCAACCATAAAGGCAGAAATCGCGGCCCGCACCAATGGCGAAATCGGAAACCGAACAATTGAACGTGAACCCCTCAGCGGAAAACCTCGCAGCCGCCGCCAGGGCCGCAGGCCGCAGGGGGCCGCCGCCGGTGCATCTCTGGAACCCGCCCTTCTGCGGCGATCTCGACATGGAAATCCGCCGCGACGGAACCTGGTTCTACCTAGGCACCCCGATCGGGCGGCATGCGCTCGTGAAGCTCTTCTCCTCGATCATCCGCAAGGATGGCGAGGACTACTTCCTCGTCACGCCGGTCGAAAAGGTCGGCATCCGCGTGGTTGACGCCCCTTTCGTCGCCGTCGATGCCGACGTGACCGGGAGGGGGCGCGACCAGCGGATCACCTTCACCACCAGCGTGGAGGACGTGGTTACGGCCGGTCCCGAGCACCCGATCCGCGTCGAGCGCGACCCCGAGACCGGCGAACCCGCGCCCTATGTTCTGGTGCGGCGAAACCTCGAAGCCCTGATCGACCGGAAGACCTTCTACCGCCTCGTCGAGCGTGGCGCCCACGAAGATCGCGACGGGACACGCTGGTTCGGCCTCTGGTCGGACGGCACCTTCTTCCCCGTGATCCCCTCGGCCGACCTCGCCTGATCCCCGTGCCGAGGTTCGCCGCCAACCTCTCCTGGCTCTTTCCCGAACTCCCGTTCATGGAGCGTTTCCGCGCGGCGAAGGAGGCCGGCTTCGACGCGGTGGAGGTGCTCTTTCCCTACGATCACCCGACCCAGGATATCCGAGACCAGCTCGTCTGGAACGACCTCGCCTTCGTCCTGATGAACTGCCCGCCGCCGAACGCGACCGGCGGGCCGCAGGGCTTCGCAGCCGCCCCCGGCCTTCAGGACCGCTTCCACCGCGACTTCGACCGCACCCTCCGCTTCGCCCAGGTGCTGAAGCCCCGTCATATCCACATCATGGCCGGCGCGGCCGAGGGGCCGGAGGCCGAGGCGGCGTTCGTCGAAAACCTCCGCTGGGCCGTCGCCCGTGCACCGAAACAGAGCCTTACGATCGAGCCGATCAACCGCGCCGACATGCCGGGCTATTTCCTCGCCGACTACGCGACCGCCGCCCGCGTTCTCGATGCGGTCGCCTCCCCGAACCTCGCGCTTCAGTTCGACGCCTACCACGCGCATCGCATCACCGGCGATGTCCTCGGCTCCTGGGCCGCCCACGGCCGCCGCGCCGCCCATGTCCAGATCGCCGGCTTTCCCGGCCGCAACGAGCCCTTCGGAGGCGAGATCGACTACCCCGCCTTCTTCGCCATGCTCGACGCGGAGGGCTACGAGGGCTGGGTCAGCGCCGAATACGCCCCGAAGGGAGCGACGACCGCAGGGCTTGACTGGATGCGCTGAATCGCGCGGTCCCGACCAGTCGGCCGGCAGGGTCCCCTCATGCGTCGCGCTTGAGGATCCACTCCACCTCGGGGGCCGGCACGAAGCGCCACTTGCGCAGGGGGCCGGCCATCACGTTGAGGTAATACATCTCGAAACCATAGGGCGCACCGCAGGGATGGTGTCCGCGCGGCACCAGAACCACGTCGCCATCGGCCACCGCCATCGTCTCGTCGAGGCGCCCGTCGTCGGTATAGACGCGCTGGATGCCGAAGCCCGAGGCGGGGTTCAGCCGGTGATAGTAGGTTTCCTCCAGATAGGTGATGCGGGGGAAGTCGTCCTCGTCGTGCCTGTGGCTGGGGTAGGACGACCAGTGGCCGGCCGGCGTGAATACCTCGGTGACCAGCAGGCTGTCGGCGTAGTCCTCGTTCTCCATCGCGATGTTGTTGATGTGGCGCGTGTTGGTGCCCCGGCCCCTTTCGGTCAGCGCGATGCCCGCCGGCCCGATCCGGCGCGCGGCGTGCCCGCCCTTCCCCGGCGCAGAACAGACGGCGATCACGCAATCGGTTTCGGCCACCGCGCGCCAGTCCGCTCCGTTCGGCACGTAAAGGCAATGCGGCGGGGTCTTCTCGAAGACGCTCATCCGCTCGCCGAGCACGCCCCACTCCCGCCCCGCGGCGGTGACGGCGGCCTTGCCCTCGACCATCACGAGGATGGCCTCGCGGTCACCCGTCGCCTCGGCGGCGGCGTCGCCCGGGCGCAATCGGTGGAGCGAGAAGCCGACATAGCGCCACCCGGCCGAGGCCGGCGTGATCTCATGCACCTTGCCGTGCGTACCGAAGGGCTTGCGAAGAAGCTGACTCATTCGTCCTCCCGGGGGTTGAACGTCACGAAGAGGCGCCAGGCCGCATAGGCGCCGAGCGCGAGGAAGAGAAGCGCGAAGCCCGGACTGCCCTGCGCAAGCTCGAATACACCCCAGCCGAGCGCGGTCCCGGCGACGAGGACGC
>NZ_JAYRTX010000001.1:0-104622 GCF_041919395.1 Albidovulum sp. | reverse complement strand
CCGAGAAGGTAGATCATAGCCGGCACCATGATGAAGCCGCCGCCGACACCCATGATCGCGGCCAGGACGCCGACGACGATGCCGACGAGGACGGGGGGGATGACCGAGATGTAAAGGCCCGAGGCGCGGAACTTGATCTTGAAGGGCAGCCGGTGGACCCAGAGGTGCTGATGCCGCTTCACCGCGGGACGGGGGCCTGTCTTGCGCGCGCGGACGATGGCGCGCACGCTTTCCTGGAACATCAGCAGGCCGATGAAGCCGAGAAAGACGACATAGGAAAGCTGCACCGCCGTGTCGATCTGCCCGAGCCGCGTGAGGATGTTGAAGGCCCATATCCCGAGCGCGGAGCCGAGGAGGCCGCCGACCAGAAGGACGACTCCCATCCGCATGTCCACGGTGCGCCGCTTCAGATGCGCCAGGACACCCGAGACGGAGGAGGCGACGACCTGGTTCGCCCCGGTCGCGACGGCGACCGTCGGAGGAACGCCGATGAAGAAGAGGAGCGGCGTGATGAGAAACCCGCCGCCGACGCCGAAGAGTCCCGAGAGCACGCCCACCAGACCGCCGATTCCGAACAGCATGAAGGCGTTGACCGAAACCTCCGCGATGGGCAGGTAGATCTGCATCTCGTCGCCGTGTCCGATGAAAGCGCGCGCCTGGGACCAGTCTTGCCCCCCTCGAGGGACGGTGTCAAACGCTCGCCGCCAAAGCCATGAGGCCAGATCGCGGGCCCCGCTCAGACCAGGTCGCGCAGGTATCGTCGGAGCACCCGTTCAAGCTTGGCCGCGCCGAGGGGCGCCATGGCCTTCGTGTGCTCGTGGCTGATCTTCTCGTCGCTCATGCCCGCGGCCATGTTCGTGATGACCGAGACGGCGGCAACCCGCAGCCCGAGGAAGCGGGCGAGGATCACCTCGGGGACCGTGGACATGCCGACGGCGTCTGCCCCGAGCGTGCGGATCGCGCGGATCTCGGCCGGGGTCTCGAACGAGGGGCCGGAGTACCAGGCATAGACGCCTTCGGGAAGGTCGAGGCCCTCGGTCGACGCCGCGGTGCGAAGCGCCGCGCGCATCGCGGGGTCATGGGCATCGGTCATCGGCACGAAGCGCGCGTCCGAGGGCTCTCCGATCAGGGGATTGAGACCGGAGAAGTTGATGTGGTCCGACAAGAGCATCAGTGAACCCGGAGGCGTGTCCGGTCGGAGCGAACCGGCCGCGTTCGTCACGATCAGCCGGTCGGCGCCGAGTGCCTTCAGCACGTCCAGCGGCAACCGCATGGCGTCTGCGTGCCCGCGTTCGTAGTAGTGCGCACGTCCGCCGAAGACGGCGACCCGCACGCCCTCGAGCGTGCCGATCGCCAGCTTCGGGTTGTGCCCCGAGACACCTGCATGTGGAAAGCCCGGCAGATCGGCATAGTCGATCGCCACGCCCTGCACCTCGCCCGCGATGTGGCCGAGGCCGGAGCCGAGGATCAGCCCGTGGCTGACCGGCTCCGATCCTCCGCGGTCACGAACGAGCCGGGCAAGATCAGCGCTCCTTGACATAGGCCTCGCCTCCGGCGCGCGGCGGGATGGCGCGGCCGACGAAGCCTGCGAGCACGATCACCGTCAGGATGTAGGGCAGCGCGTCGAGCATGGGCACCGGCACGTCGAAGCCCACGGTCTTCTTGATCACGTCAGGCCGGAGTGCCAGGGCCTGGAAGAAGCCGAACAGCAGTGTCGCCATCAGCGCGTACCACGGCCGCCACTTGGCGAAGATCAGCGCGGCGAGCGCGATGTAGCCGCGCCCCGCCGTCATCTCCTTGCCGAAGCCGGCCTGAAGCCCGGCGGCCATGTAGGCCCCGGCAATCCCGCAGAGGACGCCGGTGATCATCACGGCGGTATAGCGCAGCCGCACGACCGAGATGCCGGCGGTATCGACCGAGGCGGGGTTTTCGCCCACGGCCCGCAGGCGGAGCCCGAAGCGTGTGCGGTAGAGCGCCCACCATGTGACCGGAACGGCCAGAAGCGCGACATAGACGAGTGCCCCATGGCCCGAGAGCACCTCGCGGTAGAAGGGACCGAGGACGGGGACCTGCCCGATCGCGTCGGCGAAGGGAAGCTCTATCGGGTTGAACCGGCCATTGCCGGTCAGGGGCGGCGTCCGCCCGCCCTGCCGGAAGAGCGACTGGGCGGCCAGCACGGTGATCCCGGAGGCGACGAAGTTCAGTGCAACGCCCGAGATGAGCTGGTTGCCGCGGAAGGTGATCGAGGCGAGCCCGTGGATCGCGGCGAAGACGAGGGAACCCGCGATCCCGGCGAGCAGCCCGATCCAGACGTTGCCTGTCAGCGCAGCGACGGCACCGGTGCACATCGCCGCCGCGAGCATCTTGCCCTCCAGCCCGATGTCGAAGACGCCGGACCGTTCGGAGTAAAGCCCGGCGAGGCAGGCGAGGAGCAAGGGCGTCGCGAGGCGCAGCGTAGAATCGAGTATCTGCAGAAGCGTCGCATAGTCCATCACGCGGCCCCCGCGAGCGGTCGCGGCCGGAAGAAGAGGCCGAGGAACATCCGCACCATGTAGTCGAGGGCGCCGGTGAAGAGGATCACGAGGCCCTGGACGACCGTTCTGAGTTCGATCGGGATCGCGGTCCAGAGGCCAAGCTCTGCGCCGCCCTGATAGAGGAAACCGAAGAGGATGGCGGCGAGGAAGACGCCGACCGGATGGTTGCGGCCCATGAGCGCCACCGCGATGCCGATGAAGCCCGCCCCCTCGGCCGAGTTCTGCAGGAGCCGCCCGGCCTCGCCCATGACGTTGTTGATCGACATGAGCCCGGCGAGCGCGCCGGAAATCAGCATCGCGATCATCGTCACCCGGAAGGGGTTGATCCCCGCATAACTCGCGGCCGGTTCCGATTTTCCGAAGGCGCGGATTTCATAGCCGAGCCGCGTGCGCCAGAGGAGGAGCCAGACGAGCCAGCAGGCGAGGAGCGCCACGAAGAGCGTCACGTTCGCCGGCACCTGCTTCGAGAACACGAGGCTCAGCCCCGGGATTTCATGCAGTGTCGGCAGCCGCGTCCCTTCGGGAAAGCGTGCGCTCGCCGGGTCCATGCTGGTTGGCGGGCGCAGGACCTCCACGAGGAAATAGATGAGCAGGGCCGCGGCGATATAATTGAACATGATCGTGGTGATGACGATGTGGCTGCCGCGTTTCGCCTGGAGGTAGGCCGGCACCGCCGCCCAGGCCGCGCCGAAGAGCGCGCCGCCCGCCATCGCCGCCGGAAGCGCGAGCGTCCAGTGCGGCCAGGGCAGGGCGAGGCAGGCGAGCGCCACGCCAAGGCCGCCAAGCTGCGCCTGGCCCTCGCCGCCGATGTTGAAGAGGCTGGCGTGGAACGCCACCGTCACCGCGAGCCCGGTGAAGATGAAGCTCGTGGCATAGTAGAGCGTGTAACCCCAGCCATAGGCCGATCCGACCGCGCCCTGGACCATCGTCCGCAGCGCCTCGGACGGGCTTTGCCCGATGGCGAGGATGACGAGGGCGGAGATGAGGCCCGCGAGGAGAAGGCTGATGGCGGGCACTAGGACGAGGTCGGCCCAGCGGGGAAGCTTCGTCATGCCGCCTGACCTCCCTCTACCCCGGCCATCAGAAGGCCGAGCTCGCGCTCGTTGGTCTTCTCGGGGTCGCGCTCGCCCATGATGCGGCCGTCGAACATCACCGCGATGCGGTCGGCCAAGCCAAGGATTTCGTCGAGCTCGACCGAGACCAGCAGGATCGCCTTGCCTGCGTCGCGCAGCTCGACGATGCGCCTGTGGATGAACTCGATCGCGCCGATGTCGACGCCGCGCGTGGGCTGGCCGACGAGCAGAAGCTCGGGGTTCCGCTCGATCTCGCGGGCGAGGATCAGCTTCTGCTGGTTGCCGCCGGAAAAGCTCTTCGCGGGCAGGGTCGGGATCGGCGGGCGCACGTCGAAGCGCTCCATCTTGCCCTTCGTGTCCTCGAGGATGGCGCCGTTGTCCATCAGCAAACGGTTCTTCTGGTAGGCCGGGTCGTTGTGATAGCCGAAGGCCATGTTCTCCCAGGCCGCGAAATCCATGATCATGCCAAGCCGCTGGCGATCCTCCGGCACATGGGAAATGCCCTTCGCGCGCCGGGTCTGGCCGTCGGATTTCGTGCCGGTCAGGTCCAGATCCACACCGTTCAGCCGCACCGTGCCGGTGGCGCGGCGAAAGCCGCCCAGCACTTCCAGAAGCTGGGACTGGCCATTGCCGGCGACACCGGCGATGCCGAAGATCTCGCCCGCGCGGATATGGAACGAGATGCCCCGCAGACGCTCCACCTTGTCGGCATCGACGACGCGGAGGTTTTCGACCTCCAGGACCACGCGGCCCGGCTTCGGCGGCCCCTTCGCAACGTCGAGCAGCACCTTGCGGCCCACCATCAGCTCGGCGAGCTGTTCGGGACTCGTCCCGGAGGTCTTGACCGTCGCCGTCATCTCGCCCCGCCGCATCACCGACACGGTGTCGGTGATCTCCATGATCTCCCTGAGCTTGTGGGTGATGAGGACCACGGTCTTGCCCTGGTCCTTCAGGCCCCGGAGGATGCGGAAGAGGTGATCGGCCTCGTCGGGCGTGAGAACCCCGGTGGGTTCGTCGAGGATCAGGATCTCGGCGCTGCGGTAGAGAGCCTTCAGGATCTCCACCCGCTGCTGGTGTCCGACCGAGAGTTCTTCGACCACCGCGTCGGGGTCGACGTCGAGTTCGTATTCCCGTGCAAGCTCGCCCAGCACCTTGCGTGCCTTTGCGAGCGAGGGGCGCAGAAGAGGCCCATCCTCGGCGCCGAGGATCACGTTTTCGAGCACCGTGAAATTCTGCACCAGCTTGAAGTGCTGGAAGACCATGCCGATGCCGGCGCGGATCGCGGCCTGGCTGTCGGGAATTTGCGTCGGGCGGCCGTTGATCAGGATCTGGCCCGCATCCGCCTTGTAGAAGCCGTAGAGGATTGACATCAGGGTGGACTTTCCGGCGCCGTTCTCGCCGATGATGCCGTGGATCGTCCCCTTCGCCACCTGGATCGAAATGTCCTTGTTGGCCTGCACCGGGCCGAAGGCTTTCGAGATTCCCTTGAGCTCGATGGCAAATGGGGCAGCCGTTTCCGGCCGCCCCGTCGTTGTCGTCACGCTGTCGCCGCCCGCGGCCATCAGAAGGTCGCGGCAGGGCAGGTGTTGTCGGACATGTAGTCGTGCACCACGATTTCGCCGGACTTGATCTTGGCGGCGGCCTCCTCGACCTTGGCCTTCATGTCGTCGGTGACGAGGGGCGCGTTGTTGTCGTCCATCGCGTAACCCACGCCGTCATTGGCAAGCCCCATGACGTTGATCCCCGTCGTCATCTCGGCGCCTTCCTTGAAGGCGTCATAGACGGCGTTGTCCACCCGCTTCACCATCGAGGTCAGCACTTGGCCGGGATGCAGGTAGTTCTGGTTGCTGTCGACGCCGATCGAGAGGATGCCCTCGTCAGCGGCGGCCTGAAGCACTCCGATGCCGGTGCCGCCGGCGGCGGCATAGATCACGTCGGCACCCTGGCTCTTCTGGGCCTTGGCCAGTTCGGCGCCCTTCACCGGGTCGTTCCAGGCCGAGGGCGTGGTGCCGGTCATGTTCAGCACGACCGTCGCATCGGGGTTCACCGCCTTCACGCCTTCGGCGTAGCCGCAGCCGAACTTGCGGATCAGCGGGATGTCCATGCCGCCGATGAATCCCACCGTGCCGGTCTTCGAGGCCAGCGCCGCCATCATGCCGACGAGGTAGGAGCCTTCGTGTTCGTTGAAGACGACCGACTTCACGTTCGGCTGTTCGACGACCATGTCGATGATCGCGAACTTGGTGTCGGGGAAGTCGGGCGCCACCTTGTTCAGCACGTCGCCGAAGGCGAAGCCGGTCATCACGACCGGGTTCGCGCCCGCTTCGGCCAGGCGCCTCAGCGCCTGTTCGCGCTGGGCCTCGGACTGCATCTCCAACTCCTTGTACGTGCCGCCGGTTTCCGCCTTCCACCTCTCGGCGCCGTTGAAGGCGGCCTCGTTGAAGGATTTGTCGAACTTGCCGCCGAGATCGTAGATGATCGCCGGGTCGGCCAGGGCCGCGCCCGAGGTCAGCGCCAGCACCGCGGCCGCGCCGAGGAATTTTCTCTGAAGGGTCATGGAGGAACTCCCGGTTGATAATCCCTGTCGATCCGCGCTCTGCGTCGCCCCGCGGGGCGGCCTGTCAACGGCGCGGATTGCCGACGATTAGGGCGAAAGGGCACTTGCCGGTCAATAGCGATTCCGCATGAGGACCGATCAACTTGACCGATTGGTCAAGCAGTCTGACGCGGTTCGGCCAGAGGCGCAGGCCCAAGCGCGCGGGCAAGGAGGAGTGCATCCGTGGCGCCGCCGTCGGGCCGGCGGTAATAGCCGGGCCGCCGGCCTGCCTCGGCAAAGCCGGCCTGCGCATAGAGCGCGCGTGCGGCGGCATTGTCGGCGGACACTTCGAGGAACGCGCGTCCGGCCCCCGCGGTGGCGGCGCGATCGAGAAAACCCGCGACAAGTGCTGCGCCCGTGCCGCGGCGGCGTGCGCTCGGCGCGACGGCGAGCGTCAGAAGCTCTGCCTCGCCGGCCAGCGCCCGGCCGATCAGGAACCCGTCCGGCGCCTCGATGAGGAAGGCGCCGGGCGTTGCGAGCAGTCCGGCGATCTCGACTGCCGTCCAGGGCCGGGGCACGGTGAAGCTCTCGCCGTGGATCCGGGCGAGTCGTCCGGGATCGGCGGTCATGGCAGCAGGACGGGCGGCGCCTCGCGCATCGGTGCGGCGTCGGCGGGGCGCAGGTAGAGCGGTGCGGGGCGGGGCAGGGGCAGGTGCCGCCGCTCACCGGCGATCCGGGCGATGTGCGTCGCCAAAAGGGCGGGGGCCATGTCCGAGAGCCAGCGAAGCGGCGCGTCGAGCGCCTCGGTCGCGGCCGCCGTCCGGAGGTCGGGTGTGTCTGTCGTGTCTGCGCCGTGGCGTTGAAGATACACCATGCCGCGCGCCGCCTCGATCGCGACCCATAGCGGTCGCGGCTCGCCATGGGCGCAGGCGTCGAACCCGGTCACGCCGACGGCGGGGATCCCGAGCCCGAGCGCGATCCCGCGCGCGGCGGCGACGGAGATGCGAACGCCGGTGAAGTTTCCGGGCCCGATGCCGACCCCCAGGGCGGCCAGGTCGCGCCAGACGGCGCCCTCGGCGGCCAGTATCTCCTCCAGCATCGGCATCAGCCGTTCCGCCTGCCCGCGTCCCATTTCCTCGGCCCGCGCCGCCAGCACCCGGTCGCCCGAGACGAGCGCGGCCGCGCAATGCGCGGCCGAGGTGTCGAAGGCAAGGATGAGCGGTCCGGTCATCGCTCAGGCGGCGACGGGGCGGACCTCGGTCACTTCGGGGATGTAGTGCCTGAGGAGGTTCTCGATCCCCATCTTCAGCGTGAGGGTCGAGGACGGGCATCCGGCGCAGGCGCCCTGCATGTGCAGGTAGACGACCCCCCGGTCAAAGCCGTGGAAGGTGATGTCGCCGCCGTCCTGCGCCACCGCGGGGCGCACCCGGGTATCGAGCAGTTCCTTGATCTGGCGCACGATGTCGCCGTCCGGCCCGTCCTGCTCCGCATGCGCGCTTTCCGGCCGCTCGCCCTCGATCACCGGGGCGCCGGACTGGAAATGCTCCATGATCGCGCCGAGCACCGCCGGCTTGATGTGTTCCCAGCGAACCGCCTCGGCCTTCGTCACGGTCACGAAGTCCGATCCGAGGAAGACGCCGGCGACGCCATCCACCGCGAAGATGCGCCGCGCGAGGGGGGACTTGGCTGCCGTTTCGGGTGCGGGGAAATCCGCCGTGCCGGCATCGAGCACCGTTAGTCCCGGCAGGAATTTCAGCGTGGCGGGGTTCGGCGTGGATTCGGTCTGGATGAACATGGCGGCGCCTCCGTTTCGACAGCCGATATGCGCTCCGGGGGGGGACAAGTCAAGATTTGGAATCGTTCTAAGGGATGTCGGCAACCTGCCGGATTTGCCGCTTGTCCTTGCGCCAGCGGCCGCCTACGCCTCGTCACGGAGGCCCCGCGATGTCCGTGCCCGTCTTCCTCGCCGTCCTTGGCGCCGCGCTCCTGCACGCGGGCTGGAACGCGCTTGTCCGCGTCGGGGCGAGCCGCGCCGGCACCATGATGGTGCTGTCGGGCGTCCAGGGCGTGATCGGCCTCGCCGTCGTGACGACGCAGCCGCTGCCAGGGACGCAGGTCTGGACATGGATCGTCGCCTCTGGCGCCATCCACTCCGCCTACAAGCTCTTCCTGACCTTCGCCTACGAACATGGCGACCTCGGCCGCGTCTATCCGCTCGCCCGCGGCACCGCGCCGATGATCACACTCGTGGCGGGTGCGCTCTGGCTCGGCGAGGCGGTGCGCCCGCCAGAGGCAGCAGGTATCCTCCTTCTCGGATCGGGAATCCTCCTTCTCGCCCGCGGGGTCTGGACGAGCGGCGAGTCGCGGCGGATGCTGCCCTTCGCCGTCGGCGCCGCCTGCGCGACGGCGGGCTACACGCTGGTGGACGGGCATGGCGCCCGGCTGGCGGGCAGTTCCACCCAGTTCGTGGGCTGGCTCTTTGTCGTCGACGGACTGATCTTCGCCGCCGCGATGCTCGCCCTGCGCGGTCGCGCTGCGATGCCCCGGGCGGGCAGGGTATGGCTCGCGGGGGGAATCGGCGCGGCAGCCTCCTATGCCTCCTATGCCGTCGCGGTCTGGGCGATGACGCGCGCGCCCATCGCGCTTGTCGCGGCACTGAGAGAGAGCTCGATCCTCTTTGCAGTGCTCATCGGCTGGCTCGTCCTGCGCGAACGCATGACCGAAGCCAAGGCCTTGTCCGTGCTGATGATCGCGGCGGGTGTCGCGCTGACGCGTCTCTGAGCGTCAGGCGACGCCGCGGCGCTCGGGGAAGAGTTGCTGCGCCACCCCGGCCACGAGAAGATAGACGGAGGTGATCACAAGCCCCCAGTGGGCGATCTCTCCCTCGGCGAAATCCACCCAGGCCGCGCGGGCGGCAAAGCCGACCCAGGCGAGCGCCACCGGCAGCGTGATCCAGCGCCAGCGCTCGGTGCGCACCGGATGGACGAACTTGAGGTTGGTGAACATCGTCGCGGCGAGCGCGACGATGACCGCGAGCATGAGGTAGAAGTTGGGTTCGATCGCGAAGAGCACGATCACCACCATGTTCCAGCAGGCGGGAAAGCCCGCGAAGGAATTGTCCTTCGTCTTCATCCGGGTGTCCACGAAGTAGATCGCGCTCGCATAGGTGATGACGATGATCGCGCACCAGCCGGTCCAGCCCGGCAGGAGGCCGGATTGGAAGAGCGCGAAGGCCGGGATGAAGACATAGGTCAGGTAGTCGATGATGAGATCGAGGAGCACCCCGTCATAGGTCGGCCAGTGGGTCTTGACGTGGAAGTGGCGCGCCAGGGGCCCGTCGATGCCGTCGACGATGAGTGCCACGACGAGCCAGAGGAACATCAGGCTCCACTTCTCCTCGACCGCCGCGAGCATGGCGAGCATCGAGAGGACGGCGCCGGAGGCCGTGAAGAGGTGGACAAGGAGGGCCTTGATCGGGGGGCTCATGGCAGCGTCATGACCGAAACGGCGGCGGCGCGCAACCTTTGGCCGGGCAAGGCGACGCGGGTCATCTGCGTGTACCACGGTAGTCGCGCAGGAAGTCTGCGGCCTTCACGTGGCCGAGATGGCGGGCCTCTTCCTCGGGCGTGGCGAAATCGTCGATGCGGGTCCGCACGGTCCGGTCGGCGCCGCTGTCGATCAGCAATGCGATGATATCGAGCGGCGCCGTCCCCTGGCAGGCCGCGCGGTGAAGGGGCGTCCAGTCGTTCGCCCCGCGCTGGTCTGCATCCGCCCCGTGGCCGAGGAGGAGAGCCACGACCTCCGCCCGGTCGGGACCGGCACGGTCGATGGCAAGGTGGAGGCTCGGGAAACCGTCGTCGGCGGGAAGGTTCGGATCGGCGCCGTTGTCGAGACACCAGCGCACCGTCGCGGCCGGACAGAGCGCCACGGCATCAAGGAATACCCCCGCATCGCGGGCGATCCCGGGCCGGTCCCGGGCGATGCGGTCGAGCGCGGCGCGATCGCCCGCGCGCATTGCGCTCCCCAGCGGGGTGTCGTCCCCGGCGGTCATCCCGGCGCCCCGGAGCGGGCGCGGGGATGGGCGCGGTCATAGACCTCCATCAGCCGGGCCGTATCGACCGCCGTATAGGCCTGGGTGGTCGAGAGCGAGGCATGGCCGAGAAGTTCCTGGATCGCCCTGAGGTCACCCCCGGCCGAGAGAAGATGCGTGGCGAAGCTGTGCCGCATGGCATGCGGCGTGGCCGTGGCGGGCAGGCCGAGCGCGAGGCGGGCCGCTTCCATCGCCCTGGCGATGAGGCGCGCGTTAAGGGGGCCGCCGCGCGCGCCGCGGAAGAGCGCGGCAGCCGGTTCGCCCTCGACCGGGAAAGGGCAGAGCCGGACATAGGCCGCGACCGCCGCACGGGCGGCGGGGAGGACCGGAACGATGCGCTCCTTGCCGCCCTTGCCGCGGATGCGCAGCGTGTCGGGCAGCGGGCTTTCGGCCCCGGTCAGGGACAGCGCTTCCGAGATGCGGAGTCCGCAGCCGTAAAGCAGCGTCACCACAGCCGCGTCGCGCGCGGCCACCCAGTCCTCGCGGGGCTTGCTGCCAACAACGCCGATGACCTCGCGCGCGGCGTCCTCGGTCAGGGGGCGCGGCAGCTTGCGCCGGAACTTCGGGCTTCGTGCGGCGAGAACCGCGGTCGGTTCGAATCCCTCGCGCTCGGCGAGCCAGCGGGTGAATCCCTTCACCGCGGAAAGCGCCCGCGCGAGCGAGCGGGCCGAGGTGCCGCGGCCGCGTTCATGCGCCATCCAGGATCTCATGTCCGCCTGGCTTGCCCGTGCAAGCCGCGCCGGGCCGAGGCTCTCGCCATGGTGCTGCGCGAGGAAGGCGAGAAAGCCGGTCACGTCCGTCCGGTAGGCCTTGACGGTATTCGCCGCCGCGCCGTCGAGCGCCGCAAGGTGGTCGAGCCACCCCGACAGCGCCGACCTCAGCGCGGGGGAGAGCGCGAGGCTCATCGCCCGCTCAGGCGAGCCAGCGCCGCATCGCCCGCTCGAAGACCCCGCCGAAGAAGGTCAGCAGGTCGGTGCCCTGGTTCGGGCGGAACTGATGCGGGTCTTCGGCGCCGAGCGCGAGCATTCCGGGCAACCGCCCGTCGCCGAGGTCGAGCCGCAGCGCGGATTCGGAGCGGATCCAGTCGCCGGTCCGGCCGTAGATCGATTCGGCGCCCGGCAGGGTCTGGCGCAGTACGACAGGCCGCGCGGGCGCGGGCCGACCGCCGGCCATGTAGGTCTCCACGAAGCCGGGCTCCGCGACGCAGAGCACGTCGCCCAGCCGTTCCAGCGCCGGGTCGGGATCGGTCTCGCGCGTCTCGAGCACGAGCCGGACCGCGTCCACGCGAAGGATATGCGCCACCTCGCCGGCGAGGTTCCTCAGGAAATCCTCGAACCCCGTCGGGTCGAGCATTCTCAGGATCGCGCGATGGACCTGGTTCGTGCCCGCGAGATTCTCGTAGGCCGCGGCGATGACGGATCGGTGCGTATCCTCCAGCCGGTCGAGCCGCGCCTCGAGTCGCTCCATGGCGATGCCGCGCAGGTCGACGATGTTGGCGCCCATCGCGCGTTCGTTCGCCGCGATCAGCGCGCGCATCAGGTCGCGGTCCTCGAGGATCACTTCAGGTTCCGCGATGATCCGGTCCCTGATTTCCTGCACGATGTTCGCCCTGTCCGCCATCTCTGCCCTCGTGTCGTTTTGGCGGAACCTTAGCAGCCGTCGACGCGCGGCGCCGCAGTTTTTTCGCCCCGGCCGCCGCACTTGGCGGCAACCGTTGCACGGAGGACTCCCTCCCCCCGGCTCAGAGGATCTTCTGGCCAGTCTTCGCCCAGTCCTTCAGGAACTGCTCGAGCCCCTTGTCGGTAAGGACATGGCTGGCCATGGACTTGATGACGGCTGGCGGCGCCGTCACCACGTCGGCGCCGATCTTGGCGCAATCGACGATGTGGTTCACCGACCGGATCGAGGCTGCGAGAATCTCGGTCTTGAAATCGTAGTTGTCGTAGATCGTGCGGATGTCGTGGATCAGGTCCACCCCGTCGAGGTGGATGTCGTCGAGCCGTCCGATGAAGGGCGAGACGAAGGCCGCACCGGCCTTGGCCGCGAGGATTGCCTGTGCGGCCGAGAAGCAGAGTGTCACGTTGACCTTCAGCCCCTCGGATGCGAAAGCCTTGCAGGCGGTGAGCCCGTCCCAGGTGAGCGGCACCTTGATCGCGATGTTGGGCGCGATCGTGGAGAGCTTCATCCCCTCGGCGATCATCTCCCTGGCCTCGGTGGCCACGACTTCGGCGGAAACGGGACCCGAGACCATGTCGCAGATCTCCTTCGTCACTTCGAGTATGTCGCGTCCTGCCTTGAGGATGAGCGAGGGGTTGGTGGTGACGCCGTCGACCATGCCGAGGTCGTTCAGTTCCTTGATGGCAGCCGTGTCGGCCGTATCGATAAAGAATTTCATGGCGCGGGTCCTGTCGCTGGCGGGGTGTGTCGCGTGGGCGTTCGGCCGCGCTTCTAGCGCAAACGTCGCCCGGCCGGAACCCCGCCGAAAGGCGCGCGCGTGACGGGGCTCTCGTTTTTCGACGCGGGCGATCTTGTCTCGGTCCTCACGACCGAGCCGCTCGGCCGGCCGCTCGACTACCGCGCGCCCGATGGCGGCTGCTTCGCTGGCGCCTTCGTCGAGGTGCCGCTCGGTCCCCGTCGCGTGCTCGGCGTCGTCTGGGGGGGGGGCGAAGGCGGCTACGACCTTGCGAAGGTCCGTCCGGTCACCCGCGTCCTCGACGCAGCCCCCATGGCCGAGGCGATGCGGGCCTTCCTGATGCGCGCGGCCGATTACACCCTGACACCGCTGCCGGCGATGTTGCGTCTTGCCACGCGCGCGCCGGGGCTCGCCGACCCGCCGGGACCGCGCAGGGTCTATCGCCGCGGATGGGCGGAGCCCGACCGGATGACCGAGCCGCGCGCCCGCGTCATGGACGTGCTCGACGACTACGGCGGAGCGGCCTTCACCCTGTCCGAACTGGCGGGGCTGGCGGGCGTCTCTACGAGCGTGGTGAAGGGCCTCGTGAAGCAGGGTGCGGTCGCCGAGGAGGAGGCGCAGCGCGACTTGCCGTATCCGCGGCTCGACCCTGATCGGCCGGGCAAGGCGCTGGCCGAGGATCAGGCGCAAGCCGCCGCGACCCTCCGCGCCGCGGTGCGTGGCGGGCGCTACGGTACGACGCTGCTCAAGGGCGTCACCGGATCGGGCAAGACCGAGGTCTACCTTGAGGCGGTGGCCGAATGCCTGCGCACCGGCCGGCAGGCACTCGTCCTTCTGCCGGAGATCGCGCTGACGGCGGAGTTCCTGACCCGTGTGGAGGAGCGGTTCGGCGCGATGCCCGGCGAGTGGCATTCCGGCGTGACGCAGACCGAACGCCGCCGGCTCTGGCGGATGGCGGGGGAAGTGGGGGTGGGTCTTGTCGTCGGCGCGCGCTCGGCGCTCTTCCTGCCCTTCCGCGACCTCGGCCTCATTGTCGTCGACGAGGAGCACGACACCTCCTACAAGCAGGAGGACGGGGTTCTCTACAACGCCCGCGACATGGCGGTGCTCAGGGCCTCGCTGACCGATGCGCAGGTGGTGCTGGCCTCCGCAACGCCCTGCCTGGAGACTTGGGCCAATGCCGAGGCGGGGAAATACGCCCGCCTCGACCTCACCTCGCGCTTCGGGACAGCGGACCTGCCCGAGATGCGGGCCATCGACATGCGGGCCGAGCGGATGGAGGCCAGCCGCTGGATCGGCCCGACGCTGGTGCAGGTGGTGCGCGACCGGCTGAACCGTGGCGAGCAGTCGCTCCTCTTTCTCAACCGACGCGGCTATGCGCCCGTGACGATCTGCCGGGCCTGCGGCCACCAGATCGGCTGCGACCACTGCGACGCGAGGATGGTGGAACACAGGTTCCAGAAGCGCCTCGTCTGCCACCAGTGCGGCGAGTCAAAGCCCATGCCCGCCGCCTGCCCGTCATGCCACGCGGAGGGCCGGCTCGCCCCGGTCGGTCCGGGGGTTGAGCGGCTGGCGGAGGAAGTGGCCGAGCGTTTCCCCAAGGCGCGGGTGGCAGTCCTCTCGTCGGATCTCTTCGGCACCGCGCGTGCCCTGAAGGAGAAGATCGCCGAAATCGCGGCCGGCGGCGCCGATATCATCATCGGCACCCAGCTGGTCGCCAAGGGCCACAACTTTCCGCTCCTGACGCTCGTCGGCGTCATCGACGCCGACCTCGGGCTGCAGGGCTCGGACCTGCGCGCCGCCGAGCGGACCTTTCAACTCATGCGCCAGGTCTCGGGCCGGGCGGGGCGGGGGGAGCGGCCGGGAGTGGCGCTGCTGCAGACCTGCCAGCCCGAACATGCCGTCATCCGGGCCATCCTTTCCGGCGACGAGGAGGCGTTCTGGCGCGCCGAGGCGGCCGAACGGCAGGCGGCGGGCATGCCTCCCTTCGGCCGCCTCGCCGGGATCATCCTGTCTTCGCCCGACGTGCAGACCGTCTTCGACTTCGGCCAGGCGCTCGCCCGCGCCGACGCGCCTCTGCGCAGGATCGGCGCGCAGGTCTTCGGTCCTGCGCCCGCGCCGGTGGCCCGCGTCCGGGGGCGGCACCGGGTGCGGCTTCTGGTGAAGGCAGCGAAGGGTGCAGCGCTGCAACCCGCACTCGCCGCCTGGGTAGCGCAGTTCAAGCCACCTGCGAACCTGCGTCTGGCAATCGACATCGACCCGCAGAGCTTCTACTGACCGCTCCAGAGGCAGTCGGATCCGCGCGTGGCCGCGCGTGCGGGTCACGGACTCTTCATGAAACGCTTCCGCCAAGGCGCGTGCCGGTGTGGCCGGTTCGATGCCGCGGGGGTGTCTTGCTCCGCCGAAAAGACAAATCCTGAGTCTGCCAGGAACACCGGTGCGGTGAAGGCACCGACATCGGCCCGGATCAGGCCGTCACCGGCGCGGGCCGTTGGTCGAGCACGAAATCGGTCGCCATCGCGCCCAGCCACATCGCGAAAACCGCAAGCCAGGCTGTCCCCGCGAAGATCGACCCTCCGGTCACCCCCGCGCCGATCGAGCAGCCTCCGGCCAGGAGCCCGGAACCGCCATCGTCCGCGCCTCGTCGGCCCGGAAGAAGCCCGAGAGTTCCGACCCATGAACCCAGACCAGCGCGGTCGGGAAGCAGAGCAGCCAGACCGCGACGCGGGGGCCGAGCCGGCGGCGGGCGAACTCCACCGTCGCCGCCCGAAGGCAGAACCGCGACCTCTGCGCCGCGACGCCGAAGACGATGCCGGTGCATGGCCCGAGCAGGGCGGCAGTCGGCGCCTCGCCGATCCGGTCGATGAGCGGCAGTATGTCCATGGGGCGTCCTCCCGTCCGGGTGCGAATGCAGATTCTGGAATATGTTTGCCTTGACCCGGATCATGTCGCCGCCCGCGCCGAAGTGATCGGGCCAGCGGTGGCGCGCGCCGCGTCGGGCGCTATATTCGCAATCGGAAATGATCAACGCGGGAGAAGGCGAGGATGCTCTCTGGCCTGTTCGAAAGAAAGACAAGGATGCCGGCCGCGACCGAGGCGCTGCCGGGGCGGCCCACGGCGATCCCCACGGCCGAGGAGCATTTCGTCTTCCACCGGCCGCTGAAGGCGCCGGTGCCCGAGGGCATGGAAGAGGCGATGTTTGGCATGGGCTGCTTCTGGGGCGTGGAGCGGAAGTTCTGGCAGCTTCCGGGCGTCTGGCTGACGATGGCGGGCTATTCCGCCGGCCTCACCCCGAACCCGACATACCAGGAGACCTGCACCGGTCTGACGGGCCATAACGAGGTCGTCCGCATCATCTACGATCCGAGCGCAATCGGCTACGAGCACCTTCTGAAGGTTTTCTGGGAGAATCACGACCCGACGCAGGGCAACCGTCAGGGCAATGACGTCGGCACCCAGTACAGGTCCGGCATCTACACCTTTTCCGCCGCGCAGGCGGAGGCCGCGGAACGGACGCGGGAGGCCTACGCCGGGCGGTTGAAGGCCGCGGGGTTCGGGCCTGTCACGACCGAGATCCTGCCAGCCGGCCCGTTCTACTTCGCCGAGGACTACCACCAGCAGTATCTTGCGAAAAATCCCGGTGGCTACTGCGGGATCGGCGGAACCGGCGTCAGCTGTCCAACCGGCGCCGGTGTCTGACGCCAATACGGCGAAAATACACCGGGGGGGCCGGGGGGTGAACTCCGGGTTCGCCGGTTGACGCCTCCGCCGGGGGCCACTAAGCCCTGACGGTTCTCTCGGGTTTCAGGAGGCGCCATGCCCACCTATTCCGCGCTCACCACCCTTGCCGACAAGGACCGGGCCGAGGCGCTTGCCGCCGCCATGGAGGATTTCGATCCCGAACCCACTGGCGTCGGCTGTTTCGAGGTGGAGGACGGCTCGGGCCTCTACGAGGTCGGCGCCTATTTCGACGCGGCGCCCGATGACATCGCGCTCACGCTCATGGCGGCGGCCTACGGAGCCGCGGCCTTCATCGTCTCGGAAGTCCCCGAGACGGACTGGGTTGCGCACGTGAAGCGCAATCTCCAGCCCGTCGTGGCCGGGCGGTTCTTCGTCTACGGGAGCCATGATGCGGGGCGTGTGCCGGAAAACTGCGTTCCGCTTCTCATTGAGGCAGCGATGGCTTTCGGCACCGGCCATCACGCGACGACGATGGGCTGCCTTCTGGCGCTCGACCGGCTCGACCGCGAGGGCTTCCGGGCCCGGAATGTCGCCGATATCGGCTGCGGCACGGCGGTGCTCGCCATGGGGGCGGCGGCAATCTGGCCCGATCCGGTCATCGCCTCCGACATCGACCCGGTTGCCGTGGAAGTGGCCCGCGCCAATGTCGTCGCGAACCGGCTGGACGACCGCGTGGCTTGCGTCGAGGCGGCCGGTTTCGGTCACCCGGCCCTTGCCGAGCGCGCGCCCTACGACCTCGTCTTCGCGAACATCCTGAAGGGTCCTCTGATGTCGCTCGCCCCCGAGATGGCCCGATCCGTGGCACCCGGCGGCGTCACGATTCTCTCCGGTATCCTCAACACGCAGGCGGACGAGGTTTTGGCGGCCTATCGGAAGGCGGGGTTTTCTCTGCGGGCGCGCGACGAAATCGGCGATTGGACGACACTGGTGCTAAGCCGTGACCAATCCGCCTGACCAAGGCAAAAGCCCCATTTTTGCCACATTTTCTCCCCACCGTTGCCTCTCACGGGGGCCTGCGGGCAGGAGGCCGGAATGGTCGATCGCAACATGCAGAATTTCTACGGCCGGCTGGGCCGGATCGAACGGACCCACGAAGCCGGCGGCGGCTTTGAGGCCGACGGGACGCTCGGCATGTCCTATTACAATTCCCGGCGGCGCCCGACGCGGCGCTTCGGCCTGCTCGGGCCGTTGGTGCTGGTGGCGATGACGGTCATCGCGATCAAGGCGGCGGTACTCGCCACCATCGGGCCTGAACGCTACGAGGAACGCCTCGTGGCCCTGCACGCGGGCAGTTCGGTGGAACAGGGCGGCGCCTGGGTGCTCCAGGCCGATCCCCTGACGGTCGCACTGGCCGAGCGTCTGCGCGCCGTCATCTACTGATCCGCGGGTATCGAGACAAAGAGAAAGGCCGTGTCGGGGATTTTCCCGGCACGGCCTTTGGCGACCCTTAGGTCGCGGCCACCAGATCGGATCAGAGGCGCGCGGCGATGGAGTCGATGTCAGCGCGGCTCAGGCCGATATCGTCAAGTTCACGGTCGGAGAGGCGCGACAGCGCATTGCGGGTCACTCGGGCGTCGTTCCAAGCGGCGACGGACGCGAAGAGCGTTCCGAACAGCCCGGAGACATGGCTCGTGTTGCGGTGGATTTCATAGGCGGACATGGTCGTTTCCTCGGTTTTTCAGAGCGCATCGGTTTTGTGCATCTCTGCTTCGAGACGTCAGATAATTGGGCGCCCTGTCGGCGGCAAGACGCCCTCGTGCAGCCCCGCCATGCAGCTATTGCATGGGTCATCCTTGTGTTAAGTCGCTGGAAATAAAACGTTTCCGCAGGCGCAAAATACGTCGCTTTTCGCATCTGCAGCGACGCTTTCCGGCAAGGTTGTCCACAGTCGCGGGGCGGTCGCGAAGGAGCCAATCACCCTTTGCGATGTTCGCCTTTCGTGCTAGTCGTGGGAAAAAAGCAACAGATGAGGGAGCAGATGCGCGTTCTCGGGATCGACCCCGGCTTGAGAAACCTCGGTTGGGGGGTGATCGACGTGACCGGATCGCGACTCAGTCACGTCGCGAATGGCATCATCCGCTCCGAGGGTGAGGCGATGGGCGCGCGGCTCTTGTCGCTCTTCGACGCGCTCACCCGCGTCGTGGCCGCCTATGCGCCCACGGCCGCCGCGGTGGAGCAGACCTTCGTGAACAAGGACGGTGCGGGGACGCTCAAGCTCGGTCAGGCGCGGGGGATCGCCATGCTGGTGCCGGCGCAGGCCGGACTTGTCGTCGGCGAATACGCCCCGAACGCCGTCAAGAAGGCAGTCGTCGGCGTCGGTCATGCCGACAAGGGCCAGATCGCCCATATGGTGCGCCTGCAGCTTCCCGGCGTGGACCTGGCCGGGCCCGATGCCGCCGATGCGCTCGCCATCGCGATCTGCCATGCCCATCACCTGCAAAGCGCGGGCCGCATGGCCGCGGCGCTGAAGGGGGCGGCATGATCGGGCGGATTGCCGGGGTGATCCTGCACCGGGCGATGGATCACGTCCTTATCGACGTGCGAGGCGTGGGCTATATCGTCCACGTCTCGAACCGCACCGCCGCCGCGCTGCCGCCCGTGGGCGAGGCCTGCGCGCTCTACACCGACCTTCTGGTGCGCGAGGATATCCTCCAGCTCTTCGGCTTTCCGACGCTTCTCGAAAAGGAGTGGCACCGGCTCCTGACGACGGTCCAGGGGGTGGGCGCCAAGGCGTCGATGGCGATCCTCGGCACGCTCGGCGCCGAGGGCGTGGGCCGCGCCGTGGCGCTTGGCGACTGGTCGTCGATCAGGGCCGCGCCCGGCGTTGGTCCGAAGCTCGCGCAGCGGGTCGTGATGGAGCTGAAGGACAAGGCGCCGACGGTGATGGCGCTTGGCGGCGCGCTGACCGTCGATGCCTCGGCCGTCGATGCGGTGGTCGAGACACCCACGGACCGGCCCAGTGCCCGGCCCGCCGGCCGTGCAACCGCGCCCGCGGGCCAGGCCGCCAGCGCCGCCGCCGACGCGCTCTCGGCACTGACGAACCTGGGCTACGGCCAGGGCGAGGCGGCTGCCGCCGTCGCCGAGGCGTCCGGCCGGGACGACACCGCCGGAACGCCCGCGCTGATCCGCGCCGCGCTCAAGCTTCTCGCGCCGAAGGGGTAGGGGATGGAATCCGACCCCACGCTCCGCCCCGCGCCCCAACCGGAAGACGCCGACCGTTCCCTCCGCCCGCAGGCGCTGACCGACTTCGTCGGCCAGGAGGAGGCGCGCGCGAACCTCCGCGTCTTCATCGAAAGCGCGCGGCGGCGCGGCGAGGCGATGGATCACACGCTTTTCCACGGCCCCCCCGGCCTCGGCAAGACGACGCTCGCCCAGATCATGGCGAAGGAACTCGGCGTCAACTTCCGCATGACCTCCGGTCCGGTGCTGGCGCGCGCGGGCGACCTCGCGGCGATCCTGACCAATCTCGAGGCGCGCGACGTGCTCTTCATCGACGAGATCCACCGGCTCAATCCGGCGGTGGAGGAGGTGCTCTATCCGGCGATGGAGGATTTCGAGCTTGACCTCATCATCGGCGAGGGGCCCGCGGCCCGCACCGTGCGGATCGAGCTGCAGCCCTTCACGCTCGTCGGGGCCACGACCCGGCTCGGTCTGCTGACGACGCCGCTCAGGGACCGGTTCGGGATCCCGACGCGGCTCCAGTTCTACACGGTGCCGGAGCTTGACCATATCGTCACCCGCGGGGCGCGGCTGATGGGCATCTCGTCGGACCCCGAGGGCACGCTGGAAATCGCGCGCCGGGCGCGGGGAACGCCACGGATCGCGGGGCGGCTCCTGCGCCGCGTCGTCGATTTCGCGCTGGTCGAGGGGGACGGGCGGCTCACGCAAGCGATCGCCGACGGGGCGCTGACGCGGCTCGGCGTCGATCATCTCGGGCTCGACGGGGCGGACCGGCGCTATCTGACCCTGATCGCCGAGAATTACGCCGGTGGCCCGGTCGGGGTCGAGACGCTGTCGGCGGCGCTCAGCGAGGCACGCGATGCGATCGAGGAGGTGATCGAGCCGTTCCTCCTGCAGCAGGGCCTGATCCAGCGGACGCCGCGCGGGCGGATGCTGGCCGGGAAAGCCTGGACCCATCTCGGGATCGCCGCGCCACGGGCGCCGGGGCAGACGGACCTCTTCGGGAAATAGGCCACGCCGCGGGCGGGGGCGGCGCGCGGATATCTCCCGCGCATGCGTCAGGGCGATGATGAAAGGGACGGTCGTGACGGCAGAGGAAGTGGCGGAGCTCTTCACCCGCACGGACGGGGCCTATGTCTTCGCCCGCTGGGCGCGGCCGATCGTGCCGGTCATCTTCGGTGTCGACGATGCGACCCTGGCGATCATCAAGGGCGCGATCGAGGCGGTGGTGGCGCTCGCCGGACACCGGATGGCCGCGACGGATCCCGAGCAGGGCGCAAACCTGATGGTCTTCTTCTGCCGCGCGTGGCGCGAACTGGACGACGTGCCCGACCTCGACCGGCTGGTTCCCGGGCTCGGCCGGCTCGTGGCCCGGCTCGAGGCCGAAGGGGCACACCAGTACCGCCATTTCCGCTTCGAGGCCGGGGGCGCGATCCGGGCCTGCATCGCCTTCTTCAAGATCGAGGGCGAGGCTGCAGACATGCCGGCGGAGACGCTTGCCCTCAGCCTCGCCGCACAGGCGATCCTGCTCTGGTCGGACGCTGCCTTCCGCGACCGCTCCATCCTCGCACGCGCGGGGAAAGCGGTGATCCTGCGTCCCGATATCGCGGACCTGATCCGCGCGGCCTACGATCCTGTTCTGCCGGCCGCCGCGGGCGATGCGAGCCATGCGCTCAGGCTTGCGGCGCGGACGGGGTGAGGCCGCCCGCGCGCTCAGGGCCGGCGGGCGGCGAAGAGGTTCATGACGGCGGGTACGCGCAGGCCCTGCGGCGTCTCGAAGGGGCGGAACCTTGTGGCGAGATCGGCGGCGATCGCGGCGCGGTCGGTCTCCGTACCGCCCTTCACGCGAACCACGTAGTTCACCGGCCCGATTGCGGCGGCGAGCGCGGCGCCGTCCTCGGCGGTGCCTTCACGATGGAGTTCGGTCCGCAACTCCTCGGCCGCGATACTGGCGAAACCCGCCGCCACAAGAAGCCCCGTCACATGGTCGCGATCGGTGAAGGCGAACATGCCGGGCGTGTGCGGCGGGTCGGGCGGCACCGCACCTAGCCGCGCCTCGGCTGCGGCGCGGGCCTCGCGCACCCAGGGGTTCAGACCGGCGTCCGCCCAGGCGAGGAAGACGATGCGCCCGCCCGGGCGCAGCGCTGCCGCGAGGTTGCGGAAGGCGGCCAGGGGATCGGCGAAGAACATCAGCCCGTGCCGCGAGAGAACCACGTCCTGTGTCGCGGGCGCGAAGGGATGGGTCTGGGCGTCGGCCTCCAGGAAGGTGACATTCGCCCCGCCGGCGGCACGGTGCCGCGCGATGTCAAGGAGCGTCGTCGATATGTCGAGCCCGGTGACACGCCCTCCCGGCCCGGCGCGTTCCGCGGCCGCCAGCGTCGTCGCGCCTGCGCCGCAACCGATGTCGAGCACAGACTCGCCTGGCCGGATCGCCGCGCGGTCGAGAAGGACTGTCGTCGCCGGCGCCATCAGCGCATCGAGCCGGGCATGCTCGACGGCCCAGAGACGGCCGGGACCGGTCGTCCAGAATGCCGCCTGCGCGGCATTGGCGGGGTCTGCTGCGGGCATCGCCCCTTCGCCTCTTGCGGGCCTCAGCCCGTGATCTGGACCTTGCCGACGAGCCGCGCGCCCTTTTCCGACGACAGGGTCTGCGCCTTGACGTCCGCCGTGACCTCCGCGTTTTTCTCGAGCGCGAGTTCGCTGCAGGAAATCTGGCCGGAGTGCTTGCCCCGGATGGTCACGGACTCGGCCGTGATGACGCCCTGCACCTGGCCCGCCACGCTCACGTCGACGGACTTCGACGTGATGTCGCCGGTCACCTTGCCCTTCACCTCGATGTCGCCATCCTTCGACACGACATTGCCGTCGATCGTCAGGTCTTCCTCGATAACCGATTTTGTCATTTCCGCTCCTGCTTGGGCCCCGCCCGGCCCGCGGGCGCGGGCGCATGTCAGCACTTTCGCTACAGGAGAAGCGACCGCGCGCCAAGGGTGCAATCGCTCAAGCCGCCGCCAGCGGCGGAAGGGTGCCCGCCCGGGCCGGCGTCTTGCCTGTGACACCGTCGCCGCCTAGGCTCCGGCCCGCACAGCCCGGAGCGACCATGCCACACAGCTTCCCCGTCCGCGTCTACTACGAGGATACCGATGCCGCCGGGATCGTCTATTACGCCAACTACCTCAGGTTCATCGAGCGCGCGCGCACGGAATGGGTGCGCGCGCTCGGCGTCGACCAGGGCCGGCTCAGGACCGAGGAGGGGATCGTCTTCGCCGTGCGGCGGGTCGAGGCGGATTATCTGCGGCCGGCGCGGCTCGATGAGGAGCTGGTCGTGGAGACCGAACTGGTGGCGGCGACCGGCGCGCGGATCGTGCTCGACCAGACGGTCATCCGCGGGGGCGAACGGCTCTTCCAGGCGCAGGTCACGCTCGTCTGCCTGACCGAGCATGGCACCGCGGCCCGGCTTCCGGCGGAAGTCCGCCGCCGCATCGCGCCCAATCTCCACTGATCGGGCGACCCTCGCCGCGCTGACGCAGATTTGTTGGCGTTCCCCCTTAAAGCCGGGTAAAAGACCCGGTATGAGAGCCGCGAAAAACACGGCCCAAACGGCGAGCAGCATCCATGGATACCCAAACCCTCGCGACGGCGCAGGAGATCGACTTTTCCCTGCTGGCGCTTTTCCTGCGCGCGTCCTTCATCGTCCAGATCGTGATGATCCTCCTGACCGTGGCCAGCTTCTGGTCCTGGGCGATCATCATCCAGAAGTTCATCTCCTACCGGCAGGCCCGGCAGGAGGCGGCGATCTTCGACCGCGCCTTCTGGTCGGGCGAGCCGCTCGACGAGCTCTTCGAGAAGATCGGCAGCCAGCCCGACGGGGCAAGCGAGCGCATCTTCGCCTCGGGAATGGTCGAATGGCGCCGCAGCCACCGGCAGGACGGGGCGCTCATCACCGGCGCGCAAGCGCGGATCGACCGGTCGATGGACGTGGCGATCGCCAAGGCGACGGAACACCTGACGCGCGGCTTGCCGTTCCTGGCGACGGTGGGCTCCACCGCTCCCTTCGTCGGCCTCTTCGGCACCGTGTGGGGCATCAAGGTGGCCTTCGAGCAGATCGCGATTTCGCAGAACACCTCGCTTGCCGTCGTGGCACCGGGGATCGCCGAGGCGCTCCTCGCGACTGCCCTCGGTCTTGTCGCGGCGATCCCGGCGGTCATCTTCTACAACAAGCTTTCAACCGACAGCGACCGGATCATCGCCGGCTACGAGGCCTTCGCCGACGAGTTCGCAACGATCCTCTCGCGCCAGCTGGACGCCTGAGCCATGGGCGCGGGGGTGATCAAGGGCGGGCGCGGTGGCGGGCACCGGCGCCGCGGATCGCGCGGCAAGGCCGCGGTGATGAGCGAGATCAACGTCACGCCCTTCGTGGACGTGATGCTGGTGCTGCTCATCATCTTCATGGTCGCAGCGCCGCTTCTGACCGTGGGCGTGCCGCTTGAGCTGCCCAAGACCGCAGCGCAGGCGGTGGCGACAGAACAGGAGGAGCCGTTGACCATCTCGGTTCAGGAGGACGGCTCGATCTCCGTCCAGAACACGCCGGTGGCCGAGGCCGAACTCATCGACCGGCTGCGCGCGATCGCGGCCGAGCGGACCAGCGACAAGCTCTTCCTGCGCGCCGACGGGCGCATTCCCTACGAGCGGGTCGTGCAGGTGATGGGCGCGCTGAACGCGGCCGGCTTTTCCAACATCACGCTGGTCACCGATGCCGGTGGGCCAAATTTCGGCGGGCAGGCGGCGAACTAGGGGGCGACGGGGCTCATGCCCATGGACCGGTCAGAGCGCATCGGCATGATCGTCTCGGGGGTCGCGCATGCGGGCGCGATCCTCTGGCTGCTCGTGGGCGGGATCTTCTTCTCGCACGATCTGCCGCCGCCGGTGGCGACGGCCGAGGTCACGCTGATGTCGGAGGCCGAGTTCAGCGCGCTGCAGGCGGCCGCTCCCCGCGCCGCTACGGAATCGCCGCCGCAGCCCTCGGTGCCCGAGCCACCCAAGGCCGAGGAAGTGCCTCCCGCGCCCGAGGCGGAAACCCCGCCGGCGACCGCCACGCCCGAGGCGCCGGAACCCCAGCCCGAACCCGATGCCGCCCCCGACGTGACCGAGATCACGCCGCCCGCGACAGTGGTCGAGGACACGCCGCCGACGCCGCCCGCGCCGCCGGTCGAGGAGCCATCGGTCGAACCCGAGCCGGTGATCGCGCCCAAGCCGCAGCCGAAGCCAGCCGACATCGTCGTCCCCGATCCGGTCGAGGCACCAGAGCCGCAGCCCGACACGGCGCCCGAGGCCGTGGCCGAAACCACACCCGACCCGGCAGCCGAGCCTTCGCCCGTGGAGCCCGCGACGCCCGCCGCGCCGCAGGAGACCGGCGACGTGCTGAAGACCGAGGAGAACAAGGACCAGGAAAAGGTCGCCTCGACCGCCCCGTCCGCCTCGCCTCGCCCGGCGTCGAAGCCCGCAAAGCCGAAGCCCGCGCCGGCGGAGGCGAAGCCCGCGCCGGAGTCCGCAAAGCCGGTCGCCGAGGCGCAACCCGAGGCGCCCGCCGATCAGGCGGTGGCCGACGCCCTGGCGGAGGCGCTCGCCGGCGCGGCCTCCGACGCGCCCGCCCCCGGCACCGGCACCGCGGCGTCCGGTCCGCCGCTGACGGGCGGCGAGAAGGACGCGCTGGTCGTCGCCGTCAAGGCCTGCTGGAACGTCGGAGCCCTTTCGACCGATGCGCTCAACACCATCGTCACCGTGGGGGTGAGCATGGACCAGAGCGGAATGCCGATCTCGAACTCGATCCGGATGATCGGATACGAGGGCGGCGACGAAGCCGCGGCACGTCAGGCCTACGAGGCGGGCCGCCGCGCGATCATCCGCTGCGCGAAGAACGGTTATCCGCTACCGGTCGAGAAATACGCCCAGTGGCAGGAGATCGAGATCGTCTTCAATCCCGAGAAGATGAGGATGAAATGACCAAAGCTTCCCAGTCATCGCAGGCGGCAGGCACCGGGCCACGTTTCCCCGGGGACGGAGCCGGTTTGTCCCGCGGGGCGTTGAGCATCCGTCCCACCACATGTAACTGCACCCGCCAGAATCCCACCGGAAGGGAAGGAAAGCCCATGACCTCTGTCCGCACGCTCTGCCTCGCGCTGGTCGCAGCCGGCCTTGGCCTCTCCGTCGCCGCGCCGATGGCCTTCGCCCAGAACGGCCCCCTGCGCATCGAGATTACCGAGGGGGTGATCGAGCCCTTGCCCTTCGCCGTGCCGACCTTCGTCGCGGAGAACCCCTCGGCCGCCGGCATCGCCGAGGAGGTCAGCCGCGTCGTGGCCGCCGACCTCGCCGGCACAGGCCTTTTCAGGGAAATCCCGGCATCGGCCTTCATCTCGCCGGTAACGAGCTTCGATGCGCCCGTGGCCTATGCCGACTGGAAGGCGATCAATGCGCAGGCGCTGATCACCGGCGCGGTATCGCAGGGCTCGGACGGACGGATCAACGTCAAGTTCCGTCTCTACGACGTGTTCTCCGGCGCCCCGCTCGGCGAAGGGCTCCAGTTCGGCGGTGGACAGGGCGACTGGCGGCGGATCGCCCACAAGGTAGCCGACCAGGTCTATTCCCGCATCACCGGCGAGGGCGGCTATTTCGACAGCCGCGTCGTCTATGTATCCGAAAGCGGACCCAAGGACGCGCGGCTGAAGCGGCTTGCCATCATGGACTACGACGGGGCGAACGTGCAGTACCTGACGGACTCCTCCACGATCGTGCTCGCGCCCCGGTTCTCGCCCTCGGGCGACCGTATCCTCTATACCTCTTTCGAGACCGGGTTTCCCCGGATCAAGCTGATGGACCTCGCCTCGGTCTCCTCGCGCGCTCTGGCGGACCTGCAGGGCAACATGACCTTCGCGCCGCGCTTCTCGCCGGACGGCGCCACGGTCGTCTTCTCGCTCTCGCAGGATGGCAACACCGATCTCTATTCGATGCAGCTGTCCTCGGGCCAGATGACGCGGCTCAGCAACGCGCCCTCGATCGAGACGGCGCCGTCCTTCTCGCCCGACGGGTCGCGGATCGTCTTCGAGAGCGACCGGTCCGGGAACCAGCAGCTTTACGTCATGTCGGTGGGGGGCGGGGAACCCACGCGGATCAGCTTCGGCGAGGGGCGCTACGGCACCCCGGTCTGGTCGCCCAGGGGCGACATGATCGCCTTCACCAAGCAGAACGCCGGCCGCTTCCACATCGGCGTGATGCGCACCGACGGGTCCGAGGAGCGGCTGCTGACCGCCTCTTTCCTCGACGAGGGGCCGACCTGGGCGCCGAACGGACGGGTGATCATGTTCACGCGCGAAACCGCCGGCGCGGGCGGCGTGTCGCAGCTCTTCTCCGTCGACATCTCCGGCCGCAACCTGCGCGCGGTGCCGATGGAAGGCGGTGCCTCCGACCCGGCATGGTCGCCGCTGCTACCTTGAGGGGCGCTGGCGAGGGCACGTTTCCTTCGCCTGCGCGGAATGTTATCGTAATCTCCATCGAGCCAGAAAAAAGGCGGTAAACCCGATGAACAAACTCTCCACGATCCTTCTTCTGACAGGCGCGCTGGCGTTGTCGGCCTGCAACAACCCCGACCGCTTCGGTGCAGGCGGGGCCGGCGGGGCCGGCGGCGCGGGCGGTATCAGCGCGGGTGCCCTCGGAGACCCCTCCGACCCGAATTCCATCGCCTATTTCAACCAGACCATCGGCGACACCGTCCGCTTCGCCGTCGATCAGTCGACGCTCACGCCGGAGGCGCAGACGGTCCTCGCCCAGCAGGCGGGCTGGCTGAACCAGCATCCGACCTACACCGCAATCATCGAAGGCCATGCCGACGAGCAGGGGACGCGCGAATACAACATCGCGCTCGGCGACCGTCGTGCCAACGCGGTGAAGGCCTATATGATCTCGCAGGGCGTCGGTGCGACCCGTCTCCAGACGGTGTCCTACGGCAAGGAACGCCCGCTCGCGGTCTGCTCGGACGAGGCCTGCTATGCGCAGAACCGCCGCGCGGTCACGGTGATCGGCGCCGGCGCCGGGGTCTGAGGACGCGATGCGGCACCCCGCCCGGTCCCTTCTCGTGGCGGCCCTCATGGCCGCCACATCGCTGCCCGCGGCTGGCCAGGAGAAGGCGCAGACACTCGCCGACATCCGCACCGAGCTCGCAGCGCTGGCGGGAGAGCTTCAGGCCTTGAAGTCGGAGCTGCTTTCGGGCGGGCAGGCGACGATGCAGGCCGCGGGCGGGGCTTCCGCACTCGACCGCATGAATGCGATGGAGGCGGAATTGTCGCGGCTCACCTCCGCGACCGAGGCGTTGCAGAACCGGGTGAACCGCGTCGTGGCCGACGGGACGAACCGGGTCGGCGATCTCGAATTCCGGCTCTGCGAACTGGAGGAGGGCTGCGATCCTGCAAGCCTTCCCGTCACACAAAGCCTTGGCGGCGAGGCCGGTTCCGCGCCGGCCCCGGCTCCCGTTCCAACCGCCCCCATGCCCGCCACGGGCCCCACGCCAGAGCTTGCCGTCAGCGAACAGGCGGATTTCGATCGGGCGAAGGGGGCGCTCGATTCCGGTGACTTTCGCGGCGCCGCGGACCAGTTTGCGGCCTTCGCGCAATCCTACCCGGGTGGCCCCCTGACGGGGGAGGCGAACTTCCTGCGCGGCGAGGCGCTGACCCGGCAGGGCGACACCGCGGGCGCCGCGCGCGCCTATCTCGACGCCTTCTCGGGTGCGCCCGACGGCCCCCGTGCTCCCGCCGCGCTCCTCAAGCTCGGCGCCGCGCTCGGTCTTCTCGGCCAGGCGCAGGAGGCCTGCGTGACGCTCGGCGAGGTCGGCACCCGCTTCCCCACGGCCCCCGAAGCCGTGGAGGCCACGACCGCGATGCGGTCGCTCGGCTGCCAGTGACCCGGCCCTCGACGGGGGCGGACGGAACGACGGACGACGGGCCTCTGCTGGCCCTTGCCCGTGACGCCTTCGGCCCCCGGCCCACGAATCTGGCAGGTGTCGCGGTCTCGGGCGGCGGCGATTCCATGGCCTTGCTGGATTTGCTGTCACGGGTGCAACGGGACCTGGGTGGCACAGTCCGCGCGGTGACGGTCGATCACGGCCTGCGGCCGGGGTCGGCGGACGAGGCGCGGTGGGTGGCGCGCCACTGCGCGCAGCGCGGAATCGCCCACGACACAGTGGTCTGGCGGCCGGGCGAGGTCCGGGGCAATGTTTCCCAACAGGCGCGGCGCGCGCGCTATGCGCTGATCGTGGACTGGGCGCGCGGGAACGGAGTGGCTCATGTCGCCGTCGGGCACACCGCCGACGACCGGGCCGAGACCTTTCTCATGGAACTTTCCCGCGAGGCCGGCATCGACGGGCTGACGGCGATGCGCAGTTCCTGGCACGCGGAAGGCATCCATTGGGCCCGCCCTCTGCTTTCGGTCGGCCGCGCGACGCTGCGCGCCTACCTGCGGCGTCAGGGCATCGGCTGGATCGACGACCCGACGAACGAGGACGCCCGATTCCAACGGGTGAGGGCGCGGCGGGCGCTGATCGCGCTGGCGCCGCTTGGCATCACGGCCGGGGGCCTGGCGCGGGTCGCCGGGCACCTTGCCGCCGCGCGCGCCGAGCTTGTTTCCCACGCCGTTCGCGCTGCCGACGAGATCGCGACCGAAGACGCAGGCGGGATCGCCTTCGACCGCGCGGGGTGGCGGGACCTCGGCCCGGAGACTGCGCGCCGACTGGTCCGGGGCGCGCTGCGCTGGCTCAACTCGGCCGAACATGCTCCACGCGGGCCGGAGATCGCGCGGCTGGAAAGGGCGATTGCCGAGGGGCGCGACGCGACGCTGGCCGGATGCCACCTGCGCGTGACCGGAACGAGCCTTTGCTTCACGCGCGAGCCGAGGGCGGTATCAGGCGCGGAAACCCCGACCGATACCCTCTGGGACCGCCGCTGGCGGATCGACGGCCCGCACGAGTCGGGGCTCAAGGTCCGGGCGCTCGGGGCAGGGGGGCTGCGCCGGTGTGCGGACTGGCGCACGACGGGCCATTCCCGCGCCGCCCTAGTGGTCACGCCTGCCATCTGGCAGGGCGAGACGCTCGTTGCCGCGCCGCTGGCCGGAATCTGCGGCGACTGGCGGGCGGAAATCGTCGCAGATTTCCGCTCCTTCCTTTTATCGCATTGAACCCCGGCCTCTAATCTCTATTTTAAGGAAAAGCCCGCGCGCCCCAGCGTTGCGGCCATACTTCGTTCGGAGGTCTTCTGTGGGTAACGCGAGAAACATCGCCTTCTGGGTCGTTCTCTTCCTTCTGATCCTGGCGCTGTTCAATCTCTTCGGAAGCGGCCAGACGGCGATGAACGCCCGCTCGATGGCCTATTCCGATTTCGTCCGGAAGGTCGACGCGGGCGAGGTCAGCGCAGTCGTCATTGACGGCGAACAGATACAGATCCAGACCAAGGATGGTCAGACCTTCTTGACGGTCCAGCCGCAGAGCGAACAGATGAACGACAAGCTCGTCGAGACGCTGATCTCGAAGGACGTGTCGGTCAGGGCCGAACGCCAGCAGCAATCGGGCTTCTTCTCGGTCCTGTCGCTGTGGCTGCCGTTCCTCGTCCTCATCGGCATCTGGATCTTCTTCATGAACCGCATGCAGGGCGGCGGGCGCGGCGGGGCGATGGGCTTCGGCAAATCCCGCGCCAAGCTGCTGACCGAAAAGCATGGCCGGGTGACCTTCGATGATGTCGCCGGCATCGACGAGGCCAAGGAAGAGCTGGAGGAGATCGTCGAATTCCTGCGCAACCCGCAGAAATTCTCGCGTCTTGGCGGCAAGATCCCGAAGGGCGCGTTGCTTGTCGGCCCTCCGGGCACCGGCAAGACGCTGCTCGCCCGCGCCATCGCCGGCGAGGCGGGCGTTCCCTTCTTCACCATCTCGGGTTCGGACTTCGTCGAGATGTTCGTCGGCGTCGGTGCCTCCCGCGTGCGCGACATGTTCGAACAGGCGAAGAAGAACGCGCCCTGCATCGTCTTCATCGACGAGATCGACGCCGTGGGCCGGAGCCGCGGCATCGGCTATGGCGGCGGCAACGACGAACGCGAACAGACGCTGAACCAGCTTCTGGTGGAAATGGACGGTTTCGAGGCCAACGAGGGTGTCATCATCGTCGCGGCGACGAACCGGCCCGATGTACTTGACCCCGCGCTCCTGCGCCCCGGTCGTTTCGACCGCCAGGTGCAGGTGCCGAACCCCGACATCAAGGGGCGCGAAAAGATCCTCGGCGTCCATGCCCGCAAGGTGCCGCTCGGCCCCGATGTGGACCTGCGCATCATCGCCCGCGGCACTCCGGGATTTTCCGGCGCCGACCTTGCCAACCTCGTGAACGAGGCCGCGCTTCTGGCCGCGCGGGTGGGCAAGCGCTTCGTCTCGCTCGAGGATTTCGAGAAGGCAAAGGACAAGGTCATGATGGGGCCGGAGCGCCGCAGCATGGTCATGACCGAGGACGAAAAGAAGCTGACCGCCTATCACGAGGCCGGCCACGCCATCGTCGGCATCCATGTCCCGCAGCACGATCCGGTCCACAAGGTCACGATCATCCCGCGCGGCCGCGCGCTTGGCGTAACCTTCTACCTGCCCGAGCGCGACAAGCTCAGCATGACGCGCGAATCCGCGCTGTCGCGGCTTGCTTCCACCATGGGCGGCAAGGCGGCAGAAGAGTTGGTGTTCGGGCCGCAGAATGTGACCAACGGTGCATACAGCGACATCCAGATGGTCACGCGGCTTGCCACGGCGATGGTGAGCCAGTGGGGCATGTCCGACAAGCTCGGCAACATCAATTACACGTCCACCCAGGAAAGCTTCCTCGGCTCGCAGTCGCATTTCAACGCTTCGGACGAAAGCCGCGAGATCATCGACCAGGAGGTTCGCAGGCTGGTGGATGACGCCTATGAGCGGGCGAAGACGATCCTGAAGGAGAACTGGCAGGAGATGGAAAACCTCGCCCAGGGCCTTCTGGAGTTCGAGACGCTCACGGGCGAGGACATGATGCGCGTCATTCGCGGCGAGAAACCGCGCGAGGACGACGAGAGCGGCGGCGGTGCCGAGAAGGCGCCGGAGACGCCGGCCGTTACGTCGATCCCGAAGACCAAGAAGCCCAAGGCCCGGAAGGGCGGCATGGAGCCCGAGCCCTCGGCATGAGCCGGGGCGCGCGGGCTGCCGGCGATGGGGGCGAATGTGGCCAGCGACTGGGACCCGCAGAGTTACGCGCGCTTCGGTGACCTGCGCCTCAGGCCCGCGCTCGACCTGCTTGCACGGGTCGGCGCACTGCCCGAAGGCGATGTGATAGACCTCGGATGCGGCAATGGTGCCGCGGGACCTGCGCTGCGGACGCGATTCGGTCTGGCGCGGCGGGTCGTCGGCCTAGATACTTCGCCGGCGATGCTGGACGCGGCACGAAAGGCCGGCGCCTATGACGCGCTCATCCGCGCCGATGCCGCGGAGTGGACGGCCGAGGGCCCGGTGTCGCTCGTCTTCTCGAATGCGGCGCTGCAATGGCTGCCCCGGCACGATGCGCTTCTGCCGCGCCTGGCCGCTGAGCTTGTCCCCGGTGGGGTGCTCGCCGTCCAGATGCCGCGCCAGTTTGGCGCGCCTTCCCACCGGTTCCTGCGCGACTTCGCGGCCGAGATGTTCCCCGACCGGTTCGATCCGGGCGCGTGGTCGCCACCCGTCGCCCCGCCGGTGGTGTATCACCGGATGCTGTCGAAACTCGGTCGCGTGGACGTCTGGGAAACCGACTATGTGCAGCGGCTCGATCCCGTGGCCAAGGGGCATCCGGTCCGTCGTTTCACCGAGTCCACCGCGATGCGCCCCTATCTCGACCGGCTTACTGCCGCCGAGGCGGCAGAGTACGTGGAGCGCTACGACGCCGCCCTTGGCTCGGCCTACCCGGTGGAGGCGGACGGCGCGGTGCTCTTTCCGTTCCGGCGCGTGTTCTTCACGCTCACGGTCTGAAATCGTGCCGGCGCTGCGCCCCACGGATCATGTGGCGACGGTGCGCTGGCTCGGGCGCGTGCCCGACCGCGCGGCGGGGCTCGCCGCCGTCCCGGTGCCGGCAGTCGAACTTACCTTCGCGGGCATCACCGGCGAAGCGCATTCCGGGCTGACGCGCGCGTCCTGTTCGCGCGTGGCGGCGCAGCATCGCAAGGGCACCGAGATCCGCAACACGCGCCAGATATCCATCCTGTCGGTCGAGGAAATCGCCGCGATCGCGGCCGCCATGTCGGTCAGCGAGTTCGACCCGGCCTGGCTCGGCGCCAGCCTCGTGATCGAGGGGATCGCGGATTTCAGCCATGTGCCGCCGTCCTCGCGGTTGCAGGCAGAGGGCGGGGCGACGCTCGTGGTGGACATGGAGAACCGGGCCTGCATGCTGCCGGCGCCTGTGATCGAGGACGCGCTGCCGGGCAAGGGAAGCCTCTTCCGGGCGGCTGCCAAAGGTCGGCGCGGGGTCACCGCCTGGGTTGAGCGCGAGGGGCGGCTCTGCCTCGGAGAGAGGCTCAGGCTGCATGTCCCGGACCAGCCCGCCTGGGCGCCCGGCTGCGGGCGGGTCAAAGCAGGATCCAGAACGCGGAGCTGAGCGCGAGGCCCAGCGCGAAAGCGGCGTTGACGATGAGTGCGGCAGTCTGCATTGCCCGTCTCCTTCCGGTGTCGTTGCAAGCTGAAAACGCGGGGCAGGCCGTTGAAGTTCCGAGTCGATCTTCGGCAGTCGTGTCGCATCCGAACTGCAGACTGGCGCATATTCCACCGATTTCGTCGCAAACTCGCCTCTTGCCGGTGCCGCGCGAGGCTATAAACCGGGGCAAGCACGCCCGGGGCGGCGGCCTGCATGGAGAGATGCGAGACATGGCATTCAAGACCGACATCGAAATCGCACGCGAAGCGAAGAAGAAGCCGATCCAGGAGATCGGCACCCGACTGGGGATTCCGACGGAGCATCTGCTGCCCTACGGCCACGACAAGGCCAAGGTCAGCCAGGAGTTCATCGCCTCGCTGAAGGGCCGTCCCGACGGCAAGCTGATCCTTGTGACGGCGATCAACCCGACGCCGGCTGGCGAGGGCAAGACGACGACGACGGTGGGCCTCGGCGACGGTCTGAACCGTATCGGCAAGAAGGCCGTGGTCTGCATCCGCGAGGCGAGCCTCGGCCCGAATTTCGGGATGAAGGGCGGCGCTGCGGGCGGCGGCCATGCGCAGGTGGTGCCGATGGAGGAGATGAACCTTCACTTCACCGGCGACTTCCACGCGATCACCTCGGCGCACAACCTCCTCAGCGCGATGATCGACAACCACATCTACTGGGGCAACGAACTCGACATCGACCAGCGCCGTGTGGTGTGGCGCCGGGTGATGGACATGAACGACCGAGCGCTGAGGGACATCGTCGTTAGCCTTGGCGGCGTTGCGAACGGCTTCCCGCGGCAGACCGGTTTCGACATCACGGTGGCCTCCGAGGTCATGGCGATCCTGTGCCTGTCGAAGGACCTGAACGACCTGCAGAAACGTCTGGGCGACATCGTCGTGGCCTATCGCCGGGACAAGTCGCCGGTCTACTGTCGCGACGTCAAGGCAGACGGCGCGATGACCGTCCTCCTGAAGGACGCGATGCAGCCTAACCTCGTGCAGACGCTGGAGAACAACCCCGCCTTCGTCCACGGCGGCCCCTTTGCGAACATCGCCCACGGCTGCAACTCGGTGATCGCCACGACGACGGCGCTGAAACTCGGCGAATATGTCGTGACCGAAGCGGGCTTCGGCGCAGACCTCGGCGCCGAGAAGTTCTTCGACATCAAGTGCCGCAAGGCCGGGTTGAAACCTGCCGCGGCGGTGATCGTCGCCACGGTCCGCGCGATGAAGATGAACGGCGGGGTGGCCAAGGCGGATCTCGGCGCGGAGAATGTGGATGCCGTGAAGAAGGGTTGCCCGAACCTTGGCCGCCACATTGCCAACGTGAAGTCGTTCGGCGTGCCGGTGGTGGTGGCAATCAACCACTTCTACTCCGACACCGACGCCGAGGTCGAGGCTGTGAAGGCCTATGTCGCCGAACAGGGCGCCGAGGCCATCCTCTGCAAGCACTGGGCAAACGGCTCGGCCGGGATCGAGGATCTGGCGAAGAAGGTGGTGAGCCTCGCCGAGAGCGGCAGCGCGAATTTCGCGCCGCTCTATCCCGACGAGATGGGCCTCTTCCAGAAGATCGACACCATCGCCAAGCGCATCTACCACGCTGACGAGGTGATTGCCGACAAGTCGATCCGTGACCAGCTCAAGGCCTGGGAGGCGGCTGGCTATGGACACCTGCCGATCTGCATGGCGAAGACGCAGTACTCATTCTCGACCGACCCGAACCTGCGCGGCGCACCGACGGGACACTCGGTCCCCGTCCGTGAGGTGCGGCTGAGCGCCGGTGCGGGTTTCATCGTGGTGATCTGCGGTGAGATCATGACCATGCCGGGCCTGCCGAAGGTCCCGTCGGCCGAGGTGATCCGGCTGAATGCCGAGGGCGACGTCGAGGGGCTTTTCTGAGTGACAATGGGCGGCCGCAGGGGCATCGAGCCCCCACGGCCGCCCGCATCCCGCGCGGCCCTTCGCGGGCGCGCGGGCCGCGCGGCGGCAGATCGGACGCCCCGGAAGGCATGGGAAGGGAAATGACATGACGGCCACGATCATCGACGGGAAAGCCTTTGCCGCGAAGGTGCGCGGCGAGGTCGCCAAGCACGTCGCGCGGCTGAAGGAAGAGCACGGGATCACGCCGGGACTCGCGGTGGTCCTCGTCGGTGAAGACCCCGCGAGCGAGGTCTATGTCCGGTCGAAGGGCAAGTCCACGGTCGAGGCCGGGATGAACTCCTACGAGCACAAGTTGCCCGCCGACACTTCCGAGGCGGAGCTGCTGGCGCTCATCGGCCGGCTCAATGCCGACCCTGCGGTGAACGGCATCCTCGTGCAACTGCCGCTGCCGAAGCATCTGAACTCCGATCTTGTGATCAACGCCATCGAGCCCGCGAAGGATGTGGACGGGTTCCACATCTCCAACGTCGGCCTCCTCGGCACCGGGCAGAAGGCGATGGTGCCCTGCACGCCCCTGGGCTGCCTCATGATGCTGCGCGACCACCACGGGTCGCTCGCGGGCATGGAGGCCGTGGTCGTCGGGCGGTCGAACATCGTCGGCAAGCCTATGGCGCAACTGCTTCTCGGCGACAGCTGCACGGTGACGATCGCGCACAGCCGCACGAAGGATCTCGGCGCCGTCTGCCGCCGGGCCGACATCCTCGTGGCGGCGGTCGGCCGGCCCGAGATGGTTCCCGGCGACTGGGTCAAGCCCGGCGCCACAGTCATCGACGTCGGCATCAACCGGATCGAGCGCGGAGGCAAGACCGTGCTCGTCGGCGACGTGGACTACGACAGCGCCGTGAAGGTGGCCGGAGCGATCACGCCGGTTCCGGGCGGCGTCGGACCGATGACCATCGCCTGCCTGCTGGCCAACACCGTCACCGCCGCCTGCCGCGCCCACGGGCTGGCCGAGCCCGAGGGCCTGACCGCCTGAGCCCCGGACTACGCGCCCGGTTCGACCGGCAGCATGGTGCCCTGCAGAAGGGCGACTGTCCTGCGCGCCCCCGCGACCTCTGCCTCGACCTCTGCGGTGACGACGGTCAGGCGACGCCCGGCCTTCGCCACGCGCCCCGTTGCGATCAGCCGTTCGCCCGACGCGGGTGCGATGAGGTTGATCTTCATCTCGACGGTCAGCACCTCCGCCGGAAGCGGCATCAGCGTGAGCGCGGCATATCCCGCCGCGCTGTCGCCCAGCGCAAAGGTCAGGCCGGCATGGCCGAACCCGTGCTGCTGGCAGGCCAGATCGAGGATCGGTGCTGCGATCACGACCCGTCCGGGGGCGACCTCGGCAAGTGCCGCGCCGAAGGTCGCCATCAGGCTCTGCCGGGCGAAACTGTCCCGGATCTTCGCCGCGATGGCCGCATCGACCGTTTCGATCATTGCCCGTTCCGCCCCCTTGGCATCGGCATCGGCCGGGCCGTCCGGCCGGTGAGGATGGCGAGAGCGCCTGACCCCATCAGGCCGCAAATCGCGGCGTCTCCGGCGGAAAGCCCGCCCGTGTAGGTCCCGTAGGCCGGCAGGATCGCCCGCTGCCGGTCGACAAGAAAGCAGGGTATGCCGCGCCCGGCAATCCTGACCTTGGGATGGAAATGCCCCGAGACCTCGCCCGGCGCCCCCCGAACCGAGCCCCCCCGAACCGAGCCCCCCCGAACCGAGGCCCCCCGAACCGCCGCATGCCGGAAGACGAGCGGCCCCAGCGCCAGCTCCGCCCGGAGCTCTCCTGCGAACGTGACCGGGCCGGGATCGTGGTTCCCCGCGATCCAGATCCAGCGCCGCCCCGCCATCATCCGCGCGAGCCAGAGTGCCGCCCTCTCGTCGAGTGCGGCCGCCTCGGCATCGTCGAAACTGTCGCCGAGGCAGATCACCGTCCGGGGTCGGCACGCGGCGATGTCGGCGTCGAGCCGCGCCAGCGTGTCCTCGACCTCGTAGGGCGGCAGAAGCGCGCCCGCGCGGCGGGCATAGCGCTCCGACCGGCCGAGATGCAGGTCCGATACGGCAAGGCAGCCCTCGGCGGCCCAGAAGAGCGCCCCGGTGGGCAGGGCCGAAAGCCGTGCCCCTGCCAGATCGAAGTCATAGCCGTTCATGGCTTGTTCCTGCCGTGCGGCAAGGCAAAACGCAACTCCCCTTTCCGCCGTCAGCCAAGCCCCGCCTCGGCCATGAGGCGCGCCGCCGTCTCCTCCACCAGCCGCTCTCGTGCGGCCCCTTCCACGGGAACCCGCCCGTGTTCGAGGAAGAGGGGGGCCGCGAGCGGTGTCACGCGCGCAAGCCTCAGGTGGTCGACGCGGCCCCCGACACGCGTGAGCAACTCCTCGATCCGCGCAAAGCTGACGAGCCCCCGCATCGCCTCCTCGCGCGTGACCTGCAGGAGAAGGTGATCGGGATCGAAGCGCCGCAGTGTGTCGTAGAGGATGTCCGACGAAAAGGTGGCCTGCCTGCCGGATTTCCGCGCACCGGCATGGTTGCGCTGGATGAGTCCGGCGACGATGGCGACGTTGCGGAAGGTGCGCTTCATCACGGCATTGCCCGCAAGCCAGCCCTCGAGCCCTTGGCGCAGCCGCGCGCGGTCGAAGAGCGCGGCCGGATCAGGCACCTCGTCGAGCCCCCAGATCAGCGTCGCGTAATCCGTTGAGACGAAGCCGAGGGGATGCAGCCCTTCATCCTCCATCCGCTTGGTCAGGAGCAGGCCGAGCGTCTGCTGCGCGGCACGGCCCATGAAGCCGTAGGCGCAGAGATGGGCGCGGCCCTCGGCCGGAAAGGTCTCGACCAGCAGACGGTCGGGGACGGGCAGGCGCGAGACCTCGCGCTGAAGCGAAAGCCACTCCGCCGTTGCGCGCGGCAGGTCCGGCCAAGCGTCCTGCCCGAGCATCCGGAGGATGCGTTCGGAAAGCTGGGTGGAGGTGGAGAACTTGGTGCCCGAGTAGACGGCAATCTTCGGCTCCCGTCCCGGCGCGGGTGCCACCTCCAGCGCCATCTCGCGCAGTCCCACGTAGCGCACGACCTGCCCGCCGATGAGGAATGTCTCGCCGGGCGTGAGAGTGGAGGCGAAGCTTTCCTCCACCTCGCCAAGCGGCGCCCCCCCAAGCCGGTTCTGCCAGCGCACCTTCACCATCTCGGCGTCGGTGATCGTGCCGAGGTTCATCCGGATGTCGCGCGCGGCGCGGGGGTCGCGAAGCGTCCAGTGCCCGTCCCTGAGAATCAGCCGCTGCCAGCGGTCATAGGCCTTCAGCGCGTACCCGCCGGTGGCGCAGAAGTCGAGGCAGGCATCGAACTCCGTCCGGGTGAGGGCAGCATAGGGGCCGGCGTCCGTAACCTCGGCGAAAAGCGCATCGGCCTCGAACGGGCCGGAACAGGCGGCGATCAGGATGTGCTGGCAGAGCACGTCGCGCGGCCCCGGACCGCGCGGATCGCCGTCGAGGTCGTGGTCCCGCACCGCCTCCAGCGCGGCCTGGCATTCAACGACCTCCCAGCGGTTCGCGGGCACCAGAAGCGCCTTCGAGGGTGCGTTGTAACGGTGGTTGGCCCGGCCGATCCGCTGGACGAGCCGCTTCACGTTCTTCGGCGCGCCGACCTGGATCACGAGGTCCACGTCGCCCCAGTCGATGCCGAGGTCGAGCGAGCCGGTGCAGACCACCGCGCGCAGATCGCCCCGGACCATCGCGGCCTCCACCTTCTCGCGCGCCTCCCGCGCGAGCGAGCCGTGGTGGATCGCGATCGGCAGCATCTCCTCGTTTGCCATCCAGAGGTCACGGAAGAAGAGCTCCGCTTGCGCCCTGGTGTTGTGGAAGATGAGCGTGATGCGGTGGCGGCGCACCTCAGCCAGTACTTCGGGGATGGCGTAGCGCCCGCCGCCGCCGGCCCAGGGTGGCGGCGCTTCGGTCGCCAGCATGGCGATATCGGGATCCGGGCCGGGGTCGGCATGGACGATTGCGCAGGGATCGGGATGGCGGGCCAGAAAGCGGGCGATGGCGGCGGGGTCCTCCACCGTCGCCGACAGGCCCACCCGGCGCAAACCCGGCGCGAGCCGGTTGAGCCGGGCGAGGCACAGCATGAGCTGGTCGCCGCGCTTCGACTCCGCGAGCGCATGGACCTCGTCGACGATGACGCGCGAGAGGCCCGCGAAGATGCGCGGCGCATCCTCGTAGCTGAGCAGAAGCGCGAGGCTTTCAGGCGTGGTGATGAGGATGTGCGGCGGGTCCGCGCGCTGACGTCGGCGGCGCGTGTAGGTAGTGTCGCCGGTGCGATCCTCGATCCGGACCGGAAGGCCCATCTCCTCGACCGGCCGGGTGAGGTTGCGGCGGATGTCGGCGGCGAGCGCCTTCAGGGGCGAGATGTAGAGCGTGTGAAGTCCCGGCCGGTTGCCGGCGGCGAGTTCCACGAGCGAGGGCAGGAACCCCGCGAGCGTCTTGCCGCCGCCGGTCGGCGCGACGAGAAGGAGGGACGGAGCGTCGGCGCGGTCGAGCAGCGCCTGCTGGTGGGGATGGACCTGCCAGCCGCGGGTTGCGAACCAGTCGTGAAACGGGGCGGGCAGGGGGCACATGGCCCCAATCTATGCCCGCGCCGGACGCTTGCAAGTCAGTGCAGGTGGCGCTGCCTCAGGCCGCGGAACACGTCCTCCAGCGCCCGGGGCGGCGTCAGATGCGCGCCGGCGAGTGCGTTGTCGAGCGCGATCTCCACCTCGCGGACAAGGGCGATCACGCAATCGTCGCCGCCCTGACCATGATCCGCGGCGTCAAGCCCTGCGCCCGTCAGTCCCGGCAGCGTCTCGCCCGCGACATCGAGAAGCCGCGCCTCGTCGATCCCCTGCGCCTCTGCCCAGTCGAGAGCGATGCGTGTCATCGCGTTGGACGACGCGGCGAGGAAGTCGTTCATCACCTTCGCCGCCATGCCCGCGCCGAAGCCGCCCATGCGGATCGCCTTTGTGGCGAGCCGGTCGAACAGGGGGCCGAGCCTCTCGATGTCCTCCCTCCGGCCGCCGAGGAAGAAGGTCAGGCGCCCCTCTTCGGCCGCGCGGAGGCCCCCGGTGAAGGGCGCATCGACAAGCGTCACCTCGGCCCGGATGCGGCCCCTCAGCGCCCGCACGTAGCGGGGCGAGAGGGTGGCGGCGAGGACGATGGTCTGGAGCGCAGGGGCTTTCTTCGCGAAAGCCTCGGCCTCGAAGAGGAGGCTTTCGCAGTCGCCGATGTCGGACGGCACCAGGAGCAGTGTCCTGAGCGCCGCAAGGTCGGCGCCGGCCGCGCCGGGCGCGAGGCCGGCAGCAGCCAGACGTGCGCGGAACACCCGCGCGACGCGGCCCGAACCGGCGATGCCAAGCCCGCCCATCAGTGTATGATCTTCTCGTCGCGGACGAACATGTTCGCCCAGGCACGGTCAATGAGATCAGGGGTCATCTGGTACGGAATCCCCTCGAAATTGCAAATCGCGATCATCTGGTCGATGAGAAACACCGGCTGATAGTTCGCATAGACGTTGCTGATCGTCGGATACTTCACCTTGAGCAAGTGAATAAGCGCCCTTTCGTCAAGCGGAACCTTCTTCTTCTTGGCCACCATCGCGAAGATCTTCAGGAACATCTCCTGGTTCGGGCCGTCGATCTTGATCTTGAAGAAGATCCTGCGAAGGGCCGCCTTGTCGAAGATCTCGTTCGGGTGGAAGTTCGTGGAGAAGATCACGAGCGTGTCGAAGGGCACCTCGAACTTCTCGCCGGACTGGAGCGCGAGGATGTCGCGGCTTTCCTCCAGGGGAACGATCCAGCGGTTGACGATCTTCTGCGGCGGCTCGGCCTGACGCCCGAGGTCGTCGATGATGAACACGCCGCCGGTCGCCTTCATCTGCAGGGACGCGGTGTAGGTCCGCGCCGTCGGGTTGTAGGTGAGGTCGAGCATGTCTAGCGAGAGTTCACCGCCGGTGATCACCGTCGGCCGGTCGCAGAGAACGTAGCGATTGTCGAAGCGGTTCGACGAGCGGCGGAGTGCTGTCGGATCGTCCTCGGATGCTTGCGCGGCCGAATGCACGATCGGGTCGTAGACGGTGATGACCTGGCCCGCGTATTCGATGGCCTTCGGGATGTAGATCTTGTCGCCGATCGCGTCGCGGATGCCGTTCGAGATGGAGGACTTGCCGTTGCCCGGCGGCCCGTACATCAGGATCGACCGGCCCGCGCCGACGGCCGGTCCGAGGTGGTCGAGAAGCTCGTCGGGCAGGATCAGGTGGCCCATCGCCGAGGTCAGGCGCTGGCGCGTGATCTGGATGTTGCGGATCGACTGCTTCTTCACCTGTTCGCGGTACATCTCCAGCGGCACGGGCATGGCGCCGTAGTATTCCGACTGGCTGAGCGCATCGAGTGCGCGTGCCTTGCCGGCATCTGCGAGCTGGTATCCCATCTCTCCGCCGGAGTTCGCGTGCAGCGTGCCGGTCGCTTCCAGCAGCTTCTGGCTGCGCGCAAGGTCTATCAGTTCCTGCGTGGCCGGGATCGGCAGTGCGATCTGACGCGAGATTTCCGAGACCGTTTCAAGGTTCATGCGGAACATCGTCTTGAGAAGGATGTCGCGCATCATCACCACGGAAAGGCCAGTGTCACCGAGCGACCGGGGCGGCGTCGGTGCAATGACGTTGGGCACCTGCATGTTCATCTGGCGGGACCTCTGCGGCGGTTCGGGCGGCGGTCAGAGACACCCGCACGCAAAAGCGCCCGTGCCCGCCGCCTTGGGATTCACAGCGCGACTTTGCCGAGGTATTGTGGCCAAAAGAAGGAAACAATTCCGCTGAAGAGGCACGAATGAGCAGACCCCGGACCGCCGCTCTCACGGCCTTCCTCGCCCTCGCGATCGTCATTCTTGGCGGGGTGCCACTCTTGAAGGGCGCCCTCTACCTGGAGAAGCACGAGGGCGACACGCTGCACCTGGCCGAGCTTGTGCTTAGGATGGCGCGGGGCGAGTGGCCGCATCTCGATTTCATGACGCCGATCGGTGTGCTCGCCATCGCGCCGATCGCCGTCTTCGTCAAGGCCGGCGCGGGGATCGGGCATGCGATCTTCTATTCCCAGATCCTCGTCGCGGTGCTGCTCCTCCCGGCCGTCCTGCGTGTGGCAACGAGCCGGATGACGGGGCCCTGGCCCTGGGCCTACGGCGGCTTCGTCATGCTCCTCTGCCTGGCGCTCGTGCACGGCGAGGCGGAAAGCTCGGTCTCGATCTCGATGCACTACAACCGCTGGGCCTGGGCGGTCAGCTACACTGTCATTCCCCTTGCCGTTCTGGCGCCCCTCGGCCGGCCGCGACCGTGGCTGGACGGGGCCCTGATCGGGCTCGGGATGGCGGTTCTCGTGCTCATGAAGGTGACGTATTTCGCCGCCTTCGCGCCGGGCATCGCGGTGGCGCTCCTGGCCCGGCGGCAGGGCACGATGATCGCGGCGGCGCTGATCGCCGGGCTCGGCGTGGCGACCCTGACGACAGCACTTGCCGGTCCCGCCTTCTGGGCCGCCTACCTGAAGGACCTCCTGACCGTCGCGACGGGAGAGACGCGGGCGGCGCCGGGCGAAAGCTTCATCGACGTGATCGTGGCGCCGCTCTACATGGGCGGCAGCCTCGCACTGATCGCCGCGGTGATCTTTCTTCGTCAGGCGGGAAGGGCGGTCGAGGGGCTCGCGCTCCTCCTGCTCATGCCGGGCTTTTTCTACGTCGCTTACCAGAACTTCGGCAACGATCCCCAGTGGCTTTATATGATGGCGCTCTTCGCCTTCCTCCTGCGTCCGGGGGCGGGCGTGACGAACGGGATGGGCTGGGACCTTCGCGCCGCGCTGACGGTCACCGGCATTGCGGCGCTGTGCTTCGGCGCGCCCTCGGCGATCAACCTCGCCTTCAGCCCCTGGCGCCACCTCGCGGCGGAGACCGAAGAGACGGTACCGCTTCTGCCGCGGCTGGCCGCGCACGCCGACCTCAGGACGCCCGAGAGCCGGCTCTACACCGTCAACCTGAAGGAGCCCTACGACCAGCCGGGCGATCCCTTCGCCGCCTTCCGCGATCTCGCCAAGCGCGAGGACCCGCCCGTGCTGAACGGCGACACGCTGCCCGAATGTCAGATCGAGGGCGGGATTTCGGGCTGGTTCGAACTGGTGGACGACGACCTGACAGCGGCCGGCTTCGCGGGCAGCTCGATTCTCGGCACCGATCTCTATTCCGCCTACTGGATGTTCGGGGATTTCAAGCCCGTGAAGGGCGCGGCGCCCTGGTACTATGGCGGCCTGTCGGGGGCGGAGAACGCCGACTATGTCGTCGTGCCCCTCTGCCCGATGGCCTTCTCGCTCCGCTCCGAGATGCTGAAGGCCTTTGACGAGGCGGGCTGGACGCTCCGCGAGGTGCGCCGCACGCCGCTTTACATATTGATGGAACCCATCGCCCCCTGAATTGCGGCGAGAACGCCGGGGAAGGCCAGGAAGACGAGGTAGGTGACGAAGGTGCCCACCAGCGCGAGACCCATCGGGAAATCCTTGCGCTGCCAACTGACCCAGTCCGGAGTTGCCGCCCGGACGGCGGGGATGGCCCGCATCAGCCGATGGGCGGCAAAGGCGCCGAGGAGGAAGGCCGCGAGCAGGACCAGCGCGATCTGGAGATGCTCGATCCGCTGCGCGAAGTAGGGCGCGACGGCGGCCGCGAATTTCGCGTCGCCAGCGCCGACGTTCGCGGCGACGTTGAGGACGAACCCGATGGCGAGCACGGCCACGAGGTTCACCCACCGCCAGAGCCAGAACTCCGCCGGTATCAGCACGAAGCCCGCGAAGGCGAAGACGGCGACGACCGCCATCACCGCCTTGTTGGGGATCTTCATGAACTTCAGGTCGGACCACGCAACCCAGGCGCAGATCGGAAGACAAAGCAGCAGGAAGACCTTGTAGGCGAAGGCTACCGCCTCCGGGCTCGTCGGCGGATAGGGGTTCAGCATGGGGTCAGCCGTTGTTCAGCGTCTCGAGCGCGCGGGCGGCCTGCTCGAAATATTGCGGGCTCGTGTCCACGGCATCTTCGAGAAGGCCCTTGCCGGTCGTGACGTCGCCCTGCTTGATGGCGGTGAGCGCCGCCGTATAGAGCAGTTGGGCCCGCTCCGCCTGGGTCATCGTCACCATCGGCATGTCGTACTTGCGTTGCGCTGCACGGGCGAGGACGAGGTTGTTCTTCGTCGTGAAGCTCGAGGTGTCGTAGGTCAGCGCCTCGGCAAAGAGCTTCTCCGCGCCGGGGAAATCGCCGCGCGTGAGTTTCGAATAGCCCCAGTTGTTCAGCACCGACGAGGGTTGTGTCGTGAGGCCGAAGGCGGTCTCGTAGAAACTGTCGGCCTTCTGCCATTTCTTGTTGGCATCGGCGACCATCGCCTCCAGCCGGTAGCGTTCGTAGGTCTCGTAGGTCGGGGGGATCATGTTGAGTTCGGCCTCGGCCTTGGCCCATTCATTGGCCCGGATGAGCGCGTCGGCAAGCGCCACGCGATCCTCGTTTGTGGCCTCTGCGCTGTCCACGACCGCGCGCCATGTCAGCGCGGCCTCGGTCGGTTTCTTGGCCCGCACCAGCGACTTGGCGAGCCCGCGCTTGAGGTCGATGCGGTCCGGATGTTGCGCGGCGGTCCTCTGGAAATAGACGACCGCCTCGTTCGGGTCGCCCACCGTCAGCATGACATCGTTGAGGTTGCTTTCATCGATGACGTTCACGTCCTCGATCGCGCGGTCGACTTCGGCGTCGGTGGCCTTCTGGCACGCGGAAACCGCTGTTACCCCCGCCAGGCAGAGGGAAATCAGGATGGGGTGGCGCATTTGATGCGTCCTTTGCTGCTCTTGCCTCAATGTTTGGTGAGAAGCAGGTATTGCCCGTTCCCGCGCCTCACCAGGGAGAATTCACCCTTATTCACAGGATCATATGACGGACTCTCGATTTTTGCGAGGGCACGGCGGAGATTTTCGCGGATGGCGTCCGTTTGGCCACTGTCCAGCGCGAAGGCCAGCCGGAAGACGCGGGAGGCTTCGGCATACTTGCCCTGCTCCATGAGAACGACGCCGAGATTGTTCCAGGCGGGCACGAAGGTCTCGTCCTCCTTCACGGCCCGGCGGAGCAGTTGCTCGGACTGGCCGAGCCTGCCGAGGTGCAGGTTGGCCGAGCCGAGCGCCGAGAGGACATCGACCGTCATCCCCTGGTCGCCCGCGGCTCGGTAGTAGGCCTTGAGCGCGAGTTCATATTCGCCCGCAGCCATGAGCCGATGCCCGACGATGAGACCGTCGACCGACTCTTCGCCCCTGACGGGACCCGCTGGTGGGAAGGGGGAGTCTTCAGAGACGCGCTGGCCGCCTGTCTGACAGGCGGCCAGCAACCCGGCTGCGAGAAGAAGGGCCGATACGCGGAGAGCCATCGCCTCAGGGAGAGAAGTTCGCGAACAGCTGCAGCATATCGTAAACCGAGGGCCCGACAAGGATGATGAGGAGCGGCGGCACCGTGAACATCATCGTGCCCAGCGTCATCTTCGTGGGAAGCTTGTTCGCGGCCTCTTCGGCCCGCATCACGCGCTTGTCGCGCATCTCGCTGGCATAGATCCTGAGCGCCTCGGCAATCGAGGTGCCGAAGGTTTGCGACTGGATCATCACCGTCACGAAGGAGGCGATGTCGGGCACGCCCGTGCGTTCGGAGAAGGCGCGCAGGACCGAGGTCTTGTCCTTGCCGGCCTTGACCTCCTGGGCGACGATCTCGAATTCCTCAGCCAGCGCCGGGTACCCGGTCTTCAGTTCCTTCGACACGCGGATGATGCCCTGGTCGAGCGACTGGCCGGCCTCCACGCAGACGAGAAGCATGTCAAGCGCATCGGGAAAACCGTTCTGGATCTCGCCCTGACGGGTCTGAATGCGCCGTTCGATCCAGTATTTCGGTAGGTAGTAGCCGATCGCGCCCGGCATGACGACCGCGAGGATCAGCGTCGTCGTCGCGATTTCGCCCGTGGCCGAGGCGACAATGGCATAGACGACACCGATGATGAGGAAGGCAATGCCCAGCATGAACTGGACGGCGTGGAAGGTGCGAACGGCGGTCTTGGACCGGTAACCCGCGCGCGTCATCTTCAGCCGGGAGGTGCTCATCTCCTCCTCGGTCTTGGGTTCGAGGAAGTGCGCGAACTTGTCGAGCTTGTCGCTGCCGCGGCCGGCGCGCAGCGACTTCTTCTCAAGCGTTCGGACGCGGTTCTCCCCGGTCGGCTTCGAGGTTTCGCGCAACCTGGAGAAGGGGTCGGCGCGCTTCTTGAGCATGGTCGGCAGCGCGATCGCCATGAGCGCGATGCCGAGCACGCCGACCGCGAAGAGCGGCCCCAACGGACCCATCTGGGCGATCAGGAAGTCATTGATCTGGGACAACATTCCGGTCAGGCCCCCTCAGACCTTGATGTTGACCATCATCTTCATGAAGATGATGTTGATGGCGAGGAAAGTGAAGACGATGAGCGCGGCCGGGACGAAGGCCGAGGTATCCTTTACCGTGTCGAAATAGTCGGGTTTCAGGATCTGGATCACCGCGAGCACGACCAGCGGGAAGGCAGACAGGAACATGCCCGACCATTTCGCCTCGGCCGTGATCGCGCGGACGCGGCGGAAAAGCCGGAAGCGGGCACGGATCACCTTGGCGAGACCGTCGAGGATCTCGGCAAGGTTGCCGCCCGATTGCTGCTGGATCGTCACGGCCACGGCAAGGAAGCGCAGGTCCTGCATGTCCATCCGTTCGGCGAGGTCCTTCAGGGAGTCGGAGACTTCGCGGCCGTAGGCGCTTTCGTCGGCGATCATCCCGAACTCGGTGCCGAGCGGATCGGGAACCTCCTTGGCGACGATCTGGATGGCGGACGAGAACGGGTGGCCGACCCGGAGGCTGCGCACCATCAGCTCGACCGCGTCGGGGAGCTGCTCCTCGACAAGATCCATCCGCTTCTTGGCCTTGCGGTTGATCCAGAAATAGACCGCGCCCACGCCCATGACGATGGCGACGGCGATCTGCACGGGTGTCGAAGCCGAGGTGCCGATCTTGAGCCCGAGGAAGGCCACGACCGTGAGGAGCGCCATCACGCCCATAAGGGCCTTCGGCGAGAAGGCGATATTCGCCTTCTGCGCCTTGGTGGCGAGGATCGAGTAGAGCGGGATGCCCTTGGCCTTCAGGTGCTGGCTCGCCTCCTTGCGGAGCTGTTCCAGCACCTTCTCGCGCTGTCCGCCCTTTTCCAGGAGATCAAGCCGGCGGTTGACCTTGGAGTTGAGCGAAATCGACTTGCCGAAGACGACGAGGTAGATGCCCTCGACGAGAAGGAGGACGGCGATGAAGATCAGGCCGTAGATGATGGGCGTCGGGCTGATGATCATGCGCGTTACTCCGCGGCCACGGGTTCGTAGATCGACGCCGGAAGGTCATAGCCCCAGGCGCGGAAGCGGTCGGCAAAGGCCGAACGGACGCCCGTCGCGGTGAAGCGACCGATGATCTTGCCGTCGGGGGCAAGGCCGAGCCGTTCGTAGCGGAAGATTTCCTGCATCGAGATCACGTCGCCTTCCATGCCGGTGATCTCGGTGATCGAGGTCATCCGGCGCGAGCCGTCCTGCAGGCGCGAGGCCTGCACGATGAGGTTGACGGCAGAGGCGATCTGGCTGCGCACGGCCTTGATCGGCATCTCGATCCCCGCCATCGCGATCATGTTTTCCAGACGGCTGATACCATCCCTCGCGCTGTTGGCGTGGATCGTGGTCATCGACCCGTCGTGGCCGGTGTTCATGGCCTGGAGCATGTCGATGACTTCCTCGCCGCGGGTTTCGCCGACGATGATGCGGTCGGGACGCATCCTGAGCGCGTTTCTCAGACAGTCGCGCTGGGTGACGGCGCCCTTGCCCTCGACGTTCGCGGGGCGGCTTTCCATCCGGCCGACATGAACCTGCTGGAGCTGGAGTTCCGCCGTGTCCTCGATCGTCAGGATGCGTTCGGAGTTGTCGATGAAGGACGAGAGCGCGTTGAGCGTGGTGGTCTTACCGGAACCTGTACCGCCCGAGACGATGATGTTGAGACGGGTCGCCACGGCGGCCTGGAGATAGGCCGCCATCTCCTCGGTGAAGGCGCCGAAGCGGACGAGGTCGTCCACGCCGAGCTTGTCCTTCTTGAATTTCCGGATCGAGACGAGCGAGCCATCCACCGCGATCGGCGGCACCATGCAGTTGAAACGCGATCCGTCGGCAAGGCGGGCGTCGCAATAGGGGTTCGATTCGTCGACGCGCCGGCCGACCGCGGACACGATCTTGTCGATGATCCGCAGAAGGTGGCGTTCGTCCTTGAAGGTGATGTCGGTCAGCGTGAGCTTCCCGGCACGCTCGACGAAGATCTGCTGCGGGCCGTTCACGAGGATGTCGTTCACGGTGTCGTCCTGCAGCAAGGGCTCCAGCGGACCGAGGCCCATCACCTCGTGGTAGAGCTCCTGGAAGAGAGAGGAGCGTTCGTCCTTGTTGAGGACGACGGACATCTCCTCCAGCGCCTCGGTGGTAATCGAGACGATCTCCTGCCGGAGTTCGGTTTCGGAGGCATGTTCGAGCGCGCCGAGGTTGAGGTTGTCGAGCAGCCGCTTGTGCAGTTCGACCTTCAGCTCGCCCATCCGCTCCTTGCGCTTCTTCTCCTTGTCGGCGGCGACCGCCTGGGCCGGATTGGCAGCCATGGGGCCTGTGCGCCGTGCGACGACGGGCCGGTGCGCCTCGGGCGCGGCGACCGTGGCGGGTTTCGGCGTCTGCACGGCCGGCGCGGCGGTGGTCGGTCCGGCGCCATCGGGCTTCTTGAAGCGGGAAAACATGGGTTACTCCGGTTCGACTGGCAGCGGTCAGACGGCCGCGGCTTCGGCGGCCACGTTGAGGTCGTAGATCGATTTCGCCAGCTTCGCGATCTCGCGCCGCAGCGGGTTCTTGGCGGCGGTTTCGGCCAGCGGCAGGCCGTGGTCGTTCGACTGCGTCACCTGCTTGGTTCCATCGGGAAGCTGAAGCTCGATCGTGATGTCCAGGCTCTCCGCCAGGCGCTTCACGCGGCCCTTGCCGGACAGATCGGTGAATTTCGGCGCGCGGTTGAGCACGTAGCGCAGCTTCTCGAAGGGAAGCTCTTCCGCCTTCAGCGCGCGGATCATCCTCAGCGCGTTCTGCGCGGAACGCATGTCGAGTTCCATCGTCGCGAAGTAGATGTGGGCCTGGTTCAGCACGGCCTCGGTCCACTGCACGACCGTCGAGGGCATGTCGACCACGACGAAGTCGAAATTCGCCCGCGCCACGTTGAGCACGCGGTTGATGTCCTCAGACGTGACGATGTCGAGCGGCAGCATCTCGGTCGGCGCCGTCATGACGTGCATCTTCTCGTTGTAGTTGAGAAGCGCCTGCAGGAAGCTCACGTTGTCCACCGAGGCGGTGTCGGACAGCATCTCGTAGACGGCCTCGCGGCGCGGCAGGTCGAGATAGGTCGAGACCGAGCCATACTGGAAGTTGAAATCCAGCAGGCAGACCCGCGGTCCGTTCGCCTTCTGGATCGTTGCCAGTTCCCAAGCGAGGTTCACCGCGAAGGTCGTGGCGCCCGTGCCGCCGGCGAGCCCGTGGACCGCCAGGATGACGCCGTCGCGGTCGCCCTTCGGCTTGAAGGCCGGCGCCGCCGGTTCTTCGGCCAGGGTGTGATCGACCGCGGGCGCCTTGTGCAGCCGCTCGATCGCGTCATGAAGCGCGTTCTCGGGAAGCGGATAGGGCACGAAATCGTCCGCGCCAAGCCGCAGCAGTTGGTGCAACGCGATCGGGCTCACCTCCTCGGCGATCAGGATGACCTTCACGCCCTTTTCCTTTGCGGTCGAGATGATCCCGGAAATCCGGGCGAGGTCGCTTTCGTCCTCCGAATCGACCGCGATGGCGACAAACTCGAGCGCGTCCGCGTCGGGCTGGTTGAGGAAGAGGATCGCATCGTCGAACGAAAGATCGCCCCAGCTTTCGCCAAGCTCGACTTCCATGTCCTCGATCAGAAGGTCGAAGTTGCTGACATCGCGCGAAATCGTGCACGCGACGATCGGTGCCGGTTCCGGCTGCAAGGCGGCTACGCTGCTCATTCCCACACGTCCTTCATTACGCGGATGGAGGGCCTCGTCCTGTGCATCGTGCTTGGTCGTCAAGTCGCTACAGGTCCCGGTCCATCACCCGGCACGACCTTATGGCCGCGCCATTACTCCCAGGTTGCGAAAATCCCGGAGAACTTTGGCAATATTGGGGCCGAAATACCGAAATTATGCGTTATCCGGCGACGATCAAAAGCGTTGGGCGGCCTTTGTTGCCAATGGCCGCCCAACGCAGGAAACAATTTGCGATACTTGCGCGTCAGCCGCCCGTGGAGGCGCCCCCTGCACCGGCGGTGCCTTGGACCGAGTCCACCGTATGCGCCGTGGTTGCGCTGGTCACATACTCGCGCCAGATGATCTCGGCGTACTTGCCATTGAGGACCAGCGGGTTCTTGGCGACAAAGCCCGACACCTCCGTGACCGTGCGGCGGTTGCGCCGCTCTTCGGTCTGGACATAGACGAGCGGCTGCGTTTCGCCGAAGGACGCGACGGCTTCCAGCCGCGACCGGCTGATGCCCTGGCTTGCCAGGAAGGCGACGACGGCCTTGGCTCGGCGCAGGCCCAGCCCCTTGTTGTAGGCGTCCGAGCCCACGAGGTCGGTATGGCCGTAGACGCGGAAGCGCACCTCGGGGAATTGCCGGATCCAGTCGGCCTGACGCATCAGCGCCTGCTGGGCCTCGCCGTCCAGAACCGCGCTGTCGAAGGCGAAGTTGACCGTATTCGGTACCTCGGCCGCGAAGCGGCGCGTCAGGTCGATGACATAGGACCGTTCGCCCTGCTGGATGAGCGTGTTGTTCATCGTCGCGTTGCCGAAATCGTGCGTCTCGATCTCGGAACCTGCCTCCGAATAGAAGGTGCGGGCGATATTGGTTTCCTTTGAGCAGGCCGCAAGAGCGGTCAGGCTTGCCGAAAGGAGGAGAAGGCTTGTCTTGGCTCGCATCGTCTCACTCCATCACATAGCCATAGGAGCCGCTGTAGTCCTGCTTCGACACTTCGCCGATGGCGCCCTTCGACTTCCCGGTCGAGGCCGTCTTGCCGAAGAGGAAGAGCTCGGCTTCGGTGGGCGCCTTCACGCGGTCGGTCGGCAGCGCCAGCGCCTCGCCCCGGGTGGGTGACACGAGGTGCGGCGTGATGATGATCACGAGCTCGGACTGGTTGCGCTGGAAGTCGGCGCTGCGAAAGAGCGCGCCGAGCACCGGAACGTCGCCAAGCCAGGGGATCTGGCCGTTCGAATCCGTGAAGTCGTCCTGCAGGAGCCCCGCGATGGCGAAGCTCTCGCCGTCGCGCATTTCGACCGTGGTCTGCGCCTCGCGGCGCTTGAAGGCGTTCAGGGTGATACCGGTCCCGACACTCGTCTGGATCGTCGTGTCGATGCTCGAAACGGCTGCGTTGATCGAAAGGTTGATGATGTCATCATCCACGACGACCGGCTTGAACGTGAGTTCCACGCCGAACGGCTTGTATTCGACGGTCACGGTGTTGTTCTCGCTGGCGACAGGGATCGGATATTCGCCGCCGGCGAGGAATGCCGCCTCCTGTCCCGAAAGCGCGGTCAGGTTCGGCTCCGACAGGGTTCTGACAAGGCCTTTCTGTTCGAGCGCTTCCAGCAGGATGCCGAACTGGACGCTTCCGCCCGTGAAGCCGATGCCGAAGCCGCCGGTCTGGGCCGTCGTGAAGCCGCCACCGCCGGCGACGCTGACAGCGCCGTTCAGGTTTGCACCCGTGCCGGCCTCGACGTTGACCGACCGTGTCGGGTCGGGGGTGCGTATGCCGAGACTCGTTTGCAGTCGCTTGGTGACCGAACGCTGCATCTCCGCGAAGCGGACCTTCAGCATGACCTGCTGGGTGCCGCCGACGACCATCAGGTTCGACACCCGGTCGGGCGCATAGCGCTTGGCGAGGTCGAGTGCCCGATCGAGCTTCGCGGTCGAGGACACGACCCCCGAAAGCACGATGCCGTCGTTCGCGGTCCTGACCTCGATGTTTTCACCGGGTAGAATTTGTTGCAGCCGTTCCTTGAACTCCGCCACGTCGAGCGAGACCTGAACGTCGACGTTGGTGATGAGCTTTCCGTCCGGCGCAAGAAGCGTAAGGGTGGTGCGCCCCGGCGCCTTGCCGAGGACGTAGATCGACCGGTCCGACAGCGTCGAGATGTCGGCGATGCCTGGGTTGGCGATCGACAACTCGGCGAAGGGTTGGTCGGATTCGACGACGACCGCCCGGTTCATCGGGACCGTCAGCGCGCTCGTGGCCGATCCGTTCACGATCTTGAGGGTTTCCGCTTGGGCGGCCGGGACGGCGACGGTGCAGAGCGAAACGCCCAGCATTCCCGCCGCAAGGGTTCTTTTCATGCTCATGTGACCTGCCTCTCCGATCACGCCTCTGGGATGGGTCTTCGCGCCCGTTGATCGGGTCTTGGATGCCCATATTGCTGCCAGAATGCGGGACGCGGGCTTTTTTTGCAAGAATCAACCGGTTGCCGCAGGGTTCTTATGTGGATAACCGGCAACACAAGGGAATCTGTGGTGCGAAATGACAGCACCGGCCACTTGATGTTGTGGCCGGTGCGGATAACGGATGGCGGCTTTCGGCCCGCGTCAGTTGGTGCAGGGAATCACGGTCTCTACGATTTCACCACCCTTGTTGGTGCGGATGGTGCAGACCTTCGGCGCCGCCACCTCCTGGACCGGGGCTTCCTCGACGATGCCGAGAAGCGTGTTGCGGTTGATCTCGATGGCGCCCACCTTCTGCTCGTCTCCGGTGCCCACGAGCGAGAGGGTCAGCCGGCCGGTCTGCTGGGCGAGCGCGAGCGCCGCGACCTGCTCCGGCGTGGCCTCGACGGTGACGGTGCGGGCGATCATCGTTTCCTCGCTGCGGTCGGCGTCCGCACTCTGGTTGATCGCGATGAGGCGCACGGCCGAGTCGATGAGCTTCGCCACGTCCTGGCCATTGACGGCGCCGGACCAGTATACGTCGACCCGGTCTCCCGGTCGCAGGAAGCCCGACACGCCCGAGGTCACGTCCACGTTGATGGCGAAGGCGCGCATCCCGGCGGACAGATTGGCGTTGATCCCGGCATCGATACCGGGTTCGGTGATCTTTGCGAGAAGGACCGGTTCGAACGGCTCATAGCTCCGCAGCGCGGCGCGGGGGCGGGTTTCGCCTTCCCAGAACACCGGCACGATCGCAGGGTCGCCGCCCTGAGGGGCCACCACCGCGTTGAAGATGCCGGTGGGCGTCTTGCCTTCTTGGACCTTGATCACCTCGAGGTCGTCGCGGGTGAAGCGGTCGCCGTATTTCATCGCCCTCTTGGCAACGACAACGTTCACGAGCTTCGGCGCATTCGCCTGTTCGGCCGCAAGACGGTCGCGTTCGGCCTGGGTCTGGGCGATGAAGCCCTGCGCCATGTAGACGGCAAAGCCGGCAAGCGCGACCCCCAGAACCAGAACCAGAGCAAATACCAGACGCATCGTCCTTCCTTTCGTCCATCGGCATGATGTCCGGATCCCATCAGGATCGGGCCTCCTGCCTCATCAAGGTTTATATCTTAACCGAATACGGCGAAATGGTGGTCAAAGCACGCCCGATAGGTGGAATTTCTTCTGCTTCGGAAACATTTGCCCCGGAAGTCTCTCCCGAGACAGCAAATCGGGCGCCGCGTTGCCGCGCGCCCGATCCTGTCACTCCTGTGCGCCGGGCGCTCAGAACGTGGTGTTGATCGATTGGGAAGAAAGCCAGGATTCCGTTTTCTGGCCGATGCTTGTCATCTGGCCCTTGAGGCCGGCCATGGCGACCAGCACCAGACTAACCACGCTTGCCGTCAGCACGACCCAATCCACGGTGACCGCGCCATCGTCGTTGGCGAGAAACCGCTTGCTACGCTTGAATACCGTCATTTCACGCTCCGTTGTCTTTCGCGGCGCCGCATCCGGGCGGCCGGCACAAGTCTCGCCCTTGACCCTTGTGTTCAGTAAAGGCGCTCAAGATGGCACGATTTGGGCACTCGTCGTCCTTTTTCGCGCAAGGGCGGCCGGCATCTGGAAACGATCGGTTGCAGTTGCCGAAACGAAAACCGCGCCCGGGTTGGGCGCGGTTTCGCAGTCGTCCTGGTCCTGAGCCGGATCAGAAGGTCGAGTTGATCGACTGGCTCGAGAGGTAGGAGTTGATCTTCGTGGTGAGCGAGCCCGTGCCCTTCTTCACCGCGGCGAGCGCGGCGACGCCGAGGCCGACGACGGCGGCGGTCAGCACGACCCAGTCGACGGTCACAGCGCCGTCTTCCTCGTTGTTGAACTTCTTCGCAAGCTTGAACAGTTTCATGTCTCTCTCCGTAGGTTCGCTTCAATGCACCCGCGAACCGTGTCGGTCGTCTCTCCGACCCGTAACTTCCCGTCGCGGAATGAGTGCAAGGTGCCCCCGAATCGTGACCCAAGTTGGGCGCTGTTCGTATATTTCGGTGGAGGCTCGCGCGTTTCGGGAAACGTTCCGGATGCGCCGTTTCCATCCCGTCGATGCCGGCCGAGCGAGCTGCCCGCCGCCCGAAACGAAAACCGCGCCCGGGTTGGGCGCGGTTTCGCAGTCGTCCTGGTCCTGAGCCGGATCAGAAGGTCGAGTTGATCGACTGGCTCGAGAGGTAGGAGTTGATCTTCGTGGTGAGCGAGCCCGTGCCCTTCTTCACCGCGGCGAGCGCGGCGACGCCGAGGCCGACGACGGCGGCGGTCAGCACGACCCAGTCGACGGTCACAGCGCCGTCTTCCTCGTTGTTGAACTTCTTCGCAAGCTTGAACAGTTTCATGTCTCTCTCCGTAGGTTCGCTTCAATGCACCCGCGAACCGTGTCGGTCGTCTCTCCGACCCGTAACTTCCCGTCGCGGAATGAGTGCAAGGTGCCCCCGAATCGTGACCCAAGTTGGGCGCTGTTCGTATATTTCGGTGGAGGCTCGCGCGTTTCGGGAAACGTTCCGGATGCGCCGTTTCCATCCCGTCGATGCCGGCCGAGCGAGCTGCCCGCCGCCCGAAACGAAAACCGCGCCCGGGTTGGGCGCGGTTTCGCAGTCGTCCTGGTCCTGAGCCGGATCAGAAGGTCGAGTTGATCGACTGGCTCGAGAGGTAGGAGTTGATCTTCGTGGTGAGCGAGCCCGTGCCCTTCTTCACCGCGGCGAGCGCGGCGACGCCGAGGCCGACGACGGCGGCGGTCAGCACGACCCAGTCGACGGTCACAGCGCCGTCTTCCTCGTTGTTGAACTTCTTCGCAAGCTTGAACAGTTTCATGTCTCTCTCCGTGACTTCACCCGTTGCACCATCCGCTTCGCCGGGGCGGGGTCGCCATTTCCACCCCGTCTGCGTTGCGGCATGGGCTCATGAGGCCCCCGAATCGTGGCGGCAATTGGGCAGTGATCGTACATTTTGAAGTTGTGTTAACATCAGCCTCAGAATGCGATAAAACATTGTAATATATACAAAAAAGCTGCGCCTGCCGGGCGGATCGCCGCCCCGACCTGTTGCCGAAAGGCCGAATCGCCGTGAAATGGCGCGCCAGGGACGCAAAACCCTTGGCTCCGCGATGCGATTTCTGCGACAACTCGACCAACGATAAGATCATGAGGCAGGTTGGGCGGAATGCTGCGAGGCATCGCACCAATTCTATCTTGCGGCGCGGTTCTGAGCCTGATCGTAGGGATTGCCGTCGCCGAGACCCCGGCGGGCGCCACGTCCGGCACCGGGCCTGCGGGCTATGCGGAGTTCACCTTCAAGCGCATCAGCGCGCCTTCGGCCACCTCGGCCAAGCGGATCACCGTCCAAATCGACCCCGAGGAGCAGGCGAAGCGGCTCGCCACCGGGCCCCTGCCGCCGGCGGTGCATCCGATCCCGCACGGTGGCGCAGCGCCCGGGCTCGAACCCGCCTTGCCGCAGCCGAGCGCCTACGACTGGTACTGGGAAAAGGTCTCTCCCGCGATCGGTAACCGTGACGGTCGCTTCCCGGCGGCGCTCGCCGCGCTGACGCAGGGTCCCGCCGGCACCCAGGTCGGCGCTCCGCGCCTGCAACGCCTGCAGGAAATCGCGACCGTCCACGGGGCCGAGATCCTCAAGGCCACGATCGGCACCGAGGTGTCGCCCGCGCTCGTCCTCGCCGTCATCGGCATCGAAAGCGGGGGCCGGGTCGATGCCGTGTCCACGGCGGGCGCGATCGGGCTCATGCAGCTCATCCCGGCGACGGCGGATCGCTTCGGCGTCGTCGACAGCGCCAATCCGGTCGACAACATCAAGGGCGGCGTGGCCTATCTCGACTGGCTGATGAAGGAATTCGACCGCGATCCCCTGATGGTGCTCGCGGCCTACAACGCGGGTGAGAACGCGGTGAAATCCAATGGCGGCGTGCCGCCCTATGCCGAGACCCGGGCTTATGTGCCCAAGGTGCTCGCCGCCTGGGCGGTCGCCCGCGGGCTCTGCGTCACGCCGCCGGAGCTGGTGACCGACGGCTGCGTCTTCGCCGTGAAAGGATGAGTGTTCCGAGATGACCGAGGTGAAGCCGCTTGTCCTGGACGTCGACGGGACGTTCCTGAAGACCGACATGCTGTTCGAATGCCTCTGGGCCGGGCTCGGCACCGACCCCCTGCCAACGCTGCGTGCCGCCGTGACGCATTTCCGCCACCCCGAGCGGCTGAAGGCCGAGCTTGTGCGGATCGCGCCGATCCGCACCGATCTTCTGCCGGTGAACCCCGCCGTCGCCGACCTCGCGCTCCGCTCCCGCATGGCCGGCCGCGAGGTCGTGCTCGCCTCGGCGTCCGACCGCAGCCTCGTCACCCGTCTCGCCGCCGAATACGGACTTTCGGAACGCGTCTTCGCCTCGGATGCGACGCAGAACCTCAAGGGCGCGCGCAAGGCCGAGGCGCTTGTGCAGGCGTTCGGCGAGCGGGGCTTCGACTACGCGGGCGACAACCCCGTGGACATGGCGGTCTGGGCGCGGGCCGAGAACGCCATCGTCGTCGGTCGGGTGCCGCAGGCGCGGGAGCTTTCCGCGCGCGGGCAGAACGTGGTGGAGATCGGCGGCGGCTGGAACTGGCGCGCGCTGGTCAAGTCGCTCCGGCCGCACCAGTGGGTGAAGAACGTCCTGCTTCTCCTCGCCATGATCGCGGCGCACCGGTTCGACCTCGCGACGTTGATTCCGATCCTCTGGGCCATCGTGGCCTTCTCGGCCGCCGCCTCGTCGATCTACATCGTGAACGACCTTCTCGACCTGGAGGCGGACAGGCTCCACCCGACGAAGTGCCGCCGACCCTTCGCCAGCGGCGATGTCCCGATCCAGGTCGGCATGGTGGCCTTCGCGGGGCTCGCCATCCTCTCGCTCGGCATCGCGGCCACGCTCAACGCCCAGTTCTTCGGTGTCGTGGTGCTCTACATGGTCACCTCGCTCGCCTATTCGCTGAAGCTGAAGCGGATGCGCTGGATCGACATCTCGACGCTTGCCGCTCTCTACACGATCCGCGTCGTCGCCGGCGCCGCCGCGGCGCAGGTGGATGTCTCGGTCTACATGCTCATCTTCATCTTCCCGATCTTCATCACGCTCGGCTGCGTCAAGCGGCTGACCGAGCTGACGCTCGCCACTTCCGACGACCGCCTGCCAGGGCGCGGCTACGGCCGGCCCGACCGCAGCGACCTTCTCAACGTCGCCATGCTGGGCACCTTCTGGGCGCTGGTGATCTTCTTTCTCTACTCGCTCAGCGATCAGGGACAGGAACTTTATCCCACGACCTGGATTCTCTGGGTGGCGATGATTCCGATGACCCTTTGGCTCGTGCGGATGGTGATGCTCGGCTGGTACGGCAAGCAGGACTACGACCCGATCGTCTTCGCCATGCGCGACAAGTTCGGGATCGGGTTGTTGATGATAATCCTCAGCCTGATGTTCTGGGCGGCCGGACTCTGGTCCCAGTGGTTCGGCGGCTGACGCTCAGTCCTTGCGCCTCGGCGCGAGCCGGTAGATCCCCTCGGGCAGGTTCAGCGCGGCGGCGAGTTCGTTCACCTGCGCCATCGACAGGACGATCTTCACCACCTCGTCGCGGCGCGGGTCGTACTGTTCGATTGTCACGCATTCCTCGAACGCCTGGATCGTCACATCCTCTTCAAGATGCGGGCTGCCCTCGTCCACGAGGGTGATCACGGTGGCGTCGAAGTCGTGCTCTATGGTGAACATGGAGCAAGCCTAGCGCGCCCGGCTCGCGTCCACAATGCCGGTTCCCCGTCGCTCAACCCCGCGTGACGTCGGCGGGCCGGGGCTTTTCCGCAGGCCACTTGGGCGCTACCTTGTGACGCAAGAGCAGCAATGGCCCGGGAGAGGCGCAATGAGACACCTGACCACGGCGGTGATGGCGCTCGCCCTCGGGGGATGCGTCGCAACCGCCCCGCCGGCGCCGATGCCGATGGAACCGCTGCCGCCGGCCGGAGCAATGGTTCCACCCGACGTCGCTGCCGCGAACTTCGTCTCCGTCGTTGCCCGGATGGAGCCGGTGGTAGAGAGCGAATGCCTTGCGCGCCGCGCCGCCACGAACTGCGATTTCCGCATCGTCGTGGATGACCGCCCGGGCCAGCCGCCCAATGCCTACCAGACGCTCGACCCCTCGGGCCGGCCAATCATCGCCTTCACGATCCCGCTCATCGCCGAGGCGCGCAACAGAGACGAGCTGGCCTTCGTCATGGGCCACGAGGCCGCGCACCATATCGCGAGCCATATCCCCCGCCAGCAGCAGGAGGCGGCGACGGGGGCGATCATCTTCGGCGTCCTCACCGCCGCCACCGGCGGGGACGAGCGGGCCGTCCAGACGGCACAGGACATCGGCGGCAACCTGGGCGCGCGCCGCTACGCCAAGGACTACGAGCTTGAGGCCGATGCGCTCGGCACCGTCCTGACCTGGAAAGCGGGCTACGACCCGGAGAGGGGCGCGGCCTTCTTCGCGCGCATCCCCGACCCGGGGAACCGCTTCCTCGGCACCCATCCGCCGAACGCCGCCCGGATCGAGACGGTGCGACGGACGCTCGCGACATTGCGATGACGGCCGAGCGCGGGCTTGATCCAAGTCAATGCGAGGCGCATGCTGGTGCGATGATGCTGGGGCCAACGTAACGCATCGGGAGCGTGAGCCATGGGCAAGATCGTGCAGATGGATGCGACCGGAACGCCGGACATCCCCTATTTCCTGACCGAGGCCGAGACGCGCCGCCATGGCGTCGACATCGGCGAGGCAGTCCAGACGGGCATGTTGACGGCCGAGGACTTCCGCGCCTTGCTGGCCGCCTGCCGGACCTGCGACGACGGGCAGGCTGTCCGCTGCGAGCCCGGCCACGACCGCACCGCCCGCGCCGCGCCGGACTGGTGTGCGAACCGGACGGTGCTGGAGGCGCTGCGGGGTATCGTCTGATCCGCCGCGACCGCACCGCCTGCCACTCCGGGCGCGTGACAACGGGGTGCGGGCGCCGCTAATCTTTCCCCGAGGACGGGGGAGGATTACATGCGCGACCTGCTGGCCGGCGAAATCCGGCGCTTCGCCAATACCTGCATCTGGTCGGTTCAGGGCTGGCGCGCGGCCTGGGCCAGCGAGAAGTCGCTGCGCCAGTGGACGCTGGTGAACCTCCTGTCGGCCACGCTCGCCTTCACGCTGGACCTCACCTCCGGCGAACGCGCGCTTATCGTTGCGCTCGGTCTCGTTGTCCTTGCGGCCGAACTTCTGAATACCGCCATCGAGGAGGTTGTGGACCTCGTCTCGCCGGGGCCGCATCCGCGCGCGGGAAAGGCGAAGGACTGTGGCTCGGCCGGCGTGGCGCTCGCTGCGCTGGCGGGTGGCGCCGCCTGGGTCGTGATCCTCCTCGGCTGACCCAAGGTAAGGGATACCAGTATCGGCACTGCACCGGTGGCGTGCTAGACCTTGCGGAAGTCGAGGCTCATCGGTTTGGGGTGGGTGACCCCGGGGCACCGGGCGCGAGGGTAGGGCGCGCCCCTGCCGTGGTCCCGCCGCCGCACTCTCCCGGCGGCGGCGGGTCCTTCCTCAGGGCTCAGGCGTTGCGCCAGACGTTATGGGCGAAGCTTGCCACCCCGAGCAGCACCAGAAGTTCGGCAAGGGGCGCCAGTGGCGGCATGCCTGCTTCTGTTATGCGGCCAGTCAAGAGCATCGACAGCATGATCAGCAGGATCACCGACCCCGCCAGATGCAGCCAGAAATGCGCCCGCGCCAGCGACGTCGCCGCCATCGCCGGGATTACCCTGTAGACCAGTCCGAAGACGGTCATCAGCGTGAAGCCGAGAAGGTTGATGTGCGCGTGCAGCGGCGCGAGCGAATGGTCGCCCGAGCCGCCCATGTACATGCCGAGAACGATACCCAACACCAGATAAGCAACACCGATCACCATGAAGTTTCTTGAGATCTGCATAGCCGTTTCCTGATTGAAAGCGGGTGTCCTGTCGCCCGCGGGCCGGACTCTATGCACGTTCACGGAAACGTGAAGAAAAATCGGCCCGGACGGCGCCGTTTGCAACCCGGGAAGGAATTCGAGAAGGGGACTTCGTGCGAAGCGGTCAGAACAGCGTCAGAGCCTTCGCGCCCAGAGGTCGTAGTCGCCCGCCTCGTCCACCTCGACGGTCACGATGTCGCCGGGCTGGACCCCTTCGAAGCCCTCGTCGATGAAGAGGTTTCCGTCGATCTCGGGCGCGTCGGCCTTGGTTCGGCAGGTGGCGCCCTCGTCATCGACCGCATCGACGATGGCTTCAAGCCGGGTGCCCACCTTCGCCGCGAGCCTGGCCGCAGAGATCGCCTGCGCCTTCTCCATGAAGCGGTGCCAGCGTTCGTCCTTCACCTCTTCAGCCACATGGTCGGGCAGTTCGTTCGACCGCGCGCCGGCGACGTTCTCGTATCTGAAGCATCCGACCCGATCGAGCCGGGCCTCGTCCATCCAGTCGAGAAGGGTCTGGAACTCTGCTTCGGTCTCGCCGGGGTAGCCCACGATGAAGGTTGACCGGAGCGTGATCTCGGGGCAGACGCGCCGCCAGGCCGCGATCTCGTCTAGCGTCTTTGCGGCGGCGGCCGGCCGCGCCATACGCTTCAGGGTGTCGGGGTGGGCGTGCTGGAACGGGATATCGAGGTAGGGCAGGATCAGCCCCTCCGCCATCAAGGGCACAAGGTCGCGCACATGGGGGTAGGGGTAGACGTAATGGAGCCGCACCCAGGCACCGAGCGACCCGAGGTCGCGGGCGAGGTCGGTGACATGGGCGCGGTGGCCGTTCTTCTCGGCGTGCCTGATGTCGACGCCATAGGCCGAGGTATCCTGGCTGATGACGAGGAGTTCCTTCACCCCCGCCTCGACCAGCTTCTCCGCTTCGCGCAGCACCGCATGGGCGGGGCGGCTGACGAGGCGGCCCCGCATGTCGGGAATGATGCAGAAACGGCAGTGGTGATTGCAGCCTTCGGAAATCTTCAGGTAGCTGTAGTGCCTTGGCGTCAGCTTGACCCCTGTCGCGGGCAGGAGGTCCACGAACGGGTCGGGAGCGGGCGGCACGGCGGCGTGGACGGCGTTCAGCACCTGCTCGTATTGCTGCGGTCCGGTGACGGCCAGCACTGACGGGTGGACCCCGGTGATGTAGTCGGGCTCCGCACCGAGGCAGCCCGTGACGATCACCCGGCCGTTCGCGCTGAGCGCCTCGCCGATCGCCTCCAGGCTTTCCGCCTTGGCGCTGTCGAGAAAGCCGCAAGTGTTCACGATGACCGCGTCCGCGCCCGCGTAGTCCGGGCTGATCGCATAGCCCTCGGCCCTCAGCCGGGTCAGGATGCGCTCGCTGTCCACCAGCGCCTTGGGGCAGCCGAGCGAGACCATGCCGACCCTCGGCTGGCCCGGACGGGCCGCGGTGTCGAAGACCGGTTTCGGTGCGAGGTCGGGGCGGAGGTTCGGCGGGTTCTGGGTCATCGCGCGGATATAGTCGCTCGGCGAGTGGCGGAAAAGCGGGATCGCGTCAGGGCCTCAGCCGCCAGCCGGTACGGAAGATCGCCCAGACCGCCGCAAGGCCGAGGCCGAGGAAGACCGCGAGGGCCGCGAGCGAAGCCGCCACGGGCACGTCGGCAAGCCCGAAGAACGCCCACCGGAAGCCCGAGACGAGGTAGAGGACCGGGTTGAGATGCGCGACCGCTTCCCAGAACGGGGGCAGCATCGAGGCGGAGTAGAAGGCGCCGCCAAGGAAGACCAGGGGCGTGATCACCATCAGCGGGATGAACTGCAACTGCTGCCAGTCTTTCGCCCAGATGCCCATGAGAAACCCCATGAGCGAGAAGCCGAAAGCGGTCAGCACCAGGAATCCCAGCGCCCAAAAGGGGTGGACGATGGGAATGTCGACGAAGAAGAGCGCGGTCAGGTAGATCACCACCGCAATGATGACCGACTTCAGCGCGGCGGCGCCGACGTATCCCATCACCACTTCGAGAAACGACACGGGCGCCGAGAGAAGCTCGTACATGGTGCCCACGAACTTCGGGAAGAAGATGCCGAAGGAGGCATTGGACAGCGACTGCTGCAGCACCGTCAGCATGATGAGCCCCGGAACGATGAAGGCACCGTAGCTGACGCCCTCCACATCCTGGATGCGCGCCCCGATCGCGGCGCCGAAGACGACGAAGTAAAGGACCGTCGAGACGACCGGGGAGGCAAGCGATTCCCAGGGCGTGCGCCAGAAGCGCGCCATTTCGTGGTTGAAGATCGTGGCGACAGCCTGCCAGTTCATCCGCCTTGCTCCACCAGGTGCAGGAACACTTCTTCGAGCGAGGACTGCTCGGTCTCGAGGTCCCGCACGGCGATTCCCGCCGCCGCGAAACCGGCCAGAAGCCGCGCGATCCCGCTCCGGTCGGCGCGGGTGTCGTAGTCGAAGCTGACGTGGAGCCCGTCCGGCGAGAGCGTCGGCATGTGGCCCGTCATCGTCTCGGCGACCCCGGCCGGCAGCGCAGCCAGCGGTTCCGCCAGTTCCAGCGTCAGCCTCTTGCGGCCGAACTCGTGCATCAGCTTCGCCGTCTCCTTCAGAAGGAGAAGGCGTCCCTTGTCGATGATGCCGATCCGGTCGGCCATTTCCTCGGCCTCCTCAAGATAATGCGTCGTGAGGATGATCGTCACTCCCGAGGCGCGCAGGTCGCGCACGACCGCCCACATCTCTCGGCGCAGGTTCACGTCGACGCCGGCGGTCGGCTCGTCGAGAAAGAGGATGCGCGGCCCGTGCGACAGCGCCTTGCCGATCAACACCCGCCGCTTCATGCCGCCCGAAAGCTCGTTCAGCCGCGCATCGCGCTTGTCCCAGAGCGCGAGCGAACGCAGGACCTGTTCCAGGTGCGCATCGTCCGGCCGCTTGCCGAAAAGCCCGCGCGAGAAGCGCAGCGTGTTCATCACCCGCTCGAACGGTTCGACCGCGATCTCCTGCGGCACGAGACCGATGAGCGCACGCGCCGCGCGGTAGTCGCGCACGATGTCGTGCCCGCCCACCAGTGCCCGGCCACCCGAGGGCGTCACGAGGCCGCAGAGGATGGAGATGAACGTCGTCTTGCCCGCGCCGTTTGGCCCGAGCAGGGCAAGGATCTCGCCCTCGGCGATATCGAGCGTGACGCCCGAAAGCGCGACCGTGCCGCTCGCATAGGTCTTGGAGAGGTCCTGGACCTCGATGATGGGGGACATTTGACCGATCGTTCCTGTCGTGCGTGGCGACAGGTTAACCGCTCGGTCCGGCGACTTCCAGCGCGGGTATTCCTGACCCCGTCGACTACCGCTCGGGAAGGCCGCAGCGCCCGATGGCATCGACGTACTCGGGATTCGAGTGCAGGACGGAGGGGGGCCAACTGGCCCGCACATAGGCCACGGTCGCATGCGGGTAGTACCGCAGGAATTCCCGCGCCTCCGCCCGCGCCTCGGCCTCTCGCCCGGCGAGGACGAGATCGCAGAGGATCATCCGATAGGCCCAGGTCATCCCCGGATTGGCGCGCATCCCGGCGCGGACCAGGTCCAGCGACGCGTCGAGCTCGCCCAGCCCCCGAAGCGCCGCGGCGCGGCCGAGAACCACGTTGAAGCGGAACGGATCGAGCGGGCTCAGCTTTTCGGCGCGGTCGAAATGGCGAAGCGCATCTTCGGATGCGCCGGCGTAGATCGCCGACCACCCCTTGCGCATCCAGCCCCAGGCGTTGTTCGGGTCGATTGCGAGCGCCCGGTCGATGAAGCTGTCGGCCAGCGCGACATCGGTGGAACTCAGCGAGAAGGCGGCGCCCAGGGCGACGAGGGCCGGGGGATCGTCGCCGAGCCCACTGGCGACAGAGCTTGCCAGATTCAGCGCGATCGCCCGATCGGCCCCGATATCGGCGGACCACATGTATGTGGCCTGCTGCGCCAATGCCCAGGCCTTGTAGGCAAGCGCCAGCGCATAGCCGGGCGCGCGCGCCGCCGCCTCGCCGAAGAGCGCGATCGCCCTCTCGTTCCCGTCCTGCCGGTGTGCCCAGAAATGTGGCATCGCAGTGAGGACGAGATCATAGGCCGTTCGATCGGTCGGAACGGTGGAATGTGCGCGGTCGATCTCGGCCGCCCGCAGCGAGGGCTGAACCTGCCCCGCGACCTGCGCGGCGATCCTGTCCTGCAGCGCGAAGAGATCGTCGAGCCGGTCGTCGAACCGCTGCGACCAGAGCAGCCGGCCATCGCGGCCGCGCACGAGCTGCACCGAGATGCGCACGCGGTCCCCCGCACGCTGGACGGAGCCCTCGACGAGGTAGTCGGTCCCCAGCCGCTCGGACGTGGCGCGAATGTCGAGACGCTCGTTGCCGAGCGCGAAGGCGGACTGGCGCGCGATCACCTCGAACTCGCGTGCCCGGCTCAGCGCGCCCGTGATTTCCTCGACCACGCCATCCGCGAACATGTCCGTCTCGGGCACGCCGATCTCACTGAAGGGGAGGACCGCAAGACGCGGCAGGCGGCCGCTGGAGACCGGGGAAGCGGGCGACACCGGGCTCTCCGTCGCTGAGTGCGACATGCGGGCAGTGCGAAGCCAGTCCTCGAATGCTTCCGACGCAAGGTCGAAGCCTTCGAGAAATTCGCCCGGGCCGCTCACGTCGGGCGTGACCGCGGTGGTGCAGAGCCTGACGCTCTGCCGGTCCGCCTCGATCACGGCGGAGGGCAGGGCGCGGCGAAGCGCCGACAACTCCTGCCGGAGCGACGCCCGCGCCTGCTCCTCTGGGCGATCGCTCCAGAGCAGGTCGGCGAGGAGACCGCGCTCGGCCTTCTGGCCCGGCTGCAGCGACAGGAAGGCAAGCATCGCCTGGGCGCGGCGGGAAAGGCCGCGAATCTCGGTTCCGCTGCCATCGCGAAACGTGACCGGTCCGGTAAGGGTGATCGTGATCGGAAGCTTCGTCATCACGGTTCGACTGCGGACGGTGCCGCACCTTTTGCACAAGCGCCGGTCAATATTGCGGAAATATTGCACGGTGGTCGCCCCATTTCACGAAGGAATTTGCGCCGCTCTTGCGGGCGGGTGCGACGCTGGCGCCAGTCGAAACCGTTTGCACGGAGGACGAAGAGATGACCGAGATCGCCGGTTCGCGCCACCGCATCAACCTCGCGCCGCTGTCGCGCGCGTTCCCCCGGGCCATGTCCGCGCTGCTCGATGCCGACCGCCGCCATCGCGAGGCCACGCGCCTTCGGAGCCTGCCCGCGGAGCGTCTGGAGGACATCGGGCTGTCACGCCAGGCCGACCGGGGCGCCCCGCCGGCACCGTTCCTCGCGCCCGCCTGGTAAGACTGCCGGCGGCGCGAAGGGGAATGGCCCTGCGTCGGCGGGTTCTTCCTGCCGACCTGGTGTCAGCGCCGCCTGTCGCGGCGCGACGACATTGGCTGGAAGGCGACGCCGACATGAGCCTCGCAATAAGGCTTTCCCGGCTGCGCGGCGAGACCGCAGAACCAGAAGTCCTCGGTCGCGGGATCGCCGATCGGCCATTTGCAGGTCCGCTCGGTCAGTTCCATGAGCGTGAGCCTGCGCGCCCTCTTCTCGATCTCGCGCACCGAGGCGAGCGCCTCGGGGCTGATCTCGCCGGCCGAGGGTTGTGGCGGCAGCGGCTGGCCCGCCGGCACGACGGGCTTGCGCTGACCTGGCTGTCCCTGTGCTGGCGCCGGGTCGGGACGGACTGCGGCGGGGGCAGCCGTCGACTGGGCCGGCTTCGCCGTGGGCTGGGCGGGCTTGGCGGCGACGGCGGGTTTCGCGTCCAACTTCGGCGCCTGATCGGCGCGGTCCTTCGCCGGCTCCGGTGCGCCGCCCACCCGGTTAGACAAGCCAAGCCGGTGGACCTTGCCGATGACCGCATTGCGGGTGACACCGCCGAGTTCCTTGGCGATCTGGCTCGCCGACTGGCCCTCGGCCCACATCTTCTTCAGCGTCTCGACGCGCTCGTCGGTCCAGGACATGATCGTTCCTCGGCTTGTCAGGAGCCGCGCGGAGGGCGCCAAGGGCGGGCGCCGGCGGTCCGGCATTCGGGTTCGCCCCATTCTAGCGGGGACGTGCCGAGATACAAGGGAAGGCGGGCCGAGGCAAGCGCGACGGAGGGTTTCGATGTGGACAGAAGCGCGATTTCCCGCTATGCGGCCCGCATGACGATCCGGACGCTCATCCTTGCCCGTCCCCGACGCAGCCGCAGCCGCGCCTGACGTCCGTCACCTCTTGGCCCTGCGCCAACCCCCATACATCGTTGACACGGCTTGCCTGCTTTGGCACCCCTTGGCCTTCCCCTACGGAGTTTGTCCATGATCCCGTCGATCCTGCCGACCTACAACCGCGCGCCCCTCGCCTTCGTGAAGGGCGAGGGTTCCTGGCTCGTCGCGGAGGACGGCACCCGATACCTCGACCTCGGCGCCGGCATCGCGGTCAACGCGCTCGGCCATGCCCATCCCGACCTCGTGGCGGCGCTCACCGAACAGGCGGGGCGGGTCTGGCATGTCTCGAACGTCTACCAGATACCGGAACAACAGCGCCTCGCCGACCTGCTGGTGGAGAAGACCTTTGCCGACACGGTCTTCTTCACCAACTCCGGCACCGAGACGGCCGAACTGGCGATCAAGATGGCGCGCAAGTACTGGTACGAGAAAGGCGCCCCCGAGCGGATCGAGATCCTGACCTTCGAGGGCGCCTTCCACGGCCGTTCCACCGGTGCCATCGCCGCCGCCGGGTCGGAGAAGATGGTGAAGGGATACGGGCCGCTCATGCCCGGATTCCGTCTGCTGCCCTGGGGCGACATGGCCGCCCTGAAGGCCGCGATCTCCGAGAGGACGGCCGCCGTCATGGTCGAACCGATCCAGGGTGAGGGCGGCATCCGGCCCATCCCCGACGAGGACCTGAAGGCGATCCGCGCCCTCTGCGACGCGACCGGAGCGCTCCTGATCCTCGACGAGGTCCAGTGCGGCGTGGGCCGAACGGGAAGGCTCTTCGCGCACGAATGGGCGGGGATCACCCCGGACATCATGATGGTCGCCAAGGGGATCGGCGGGGGCTTCCCGCTGGGTGCGGTGCTCGCGACCGAAAAGGCTGCCGCCGGCATGACCGCCGGCACCCACGGCTCCACCTATGGCGGCAATCCGCTTGCCTGCGCGGTGGGCGCCAGGGTGATCGAGATCGTCTCCGACCCGGCCTTTCTCGCGGAGGTCGGCCGCAAGGCGGGGCTTTTGCGCCAGAAGCTCGAAGGGCTTGTCGCCGCTCATCCGGAGGTCTTCGATTTCGTCCGCGGCCAGGGGCTGATGCTCGGCCTGAAATGCAAGGTCGCGCCTGCGGACCTGGTCGCCGCCGGCTACGGCCAGCATGTCCTCACGGTCGCGGCCGCCGATAACACGCTGCGGCTCCTGCCGCCGCTCACGATCACCGACGAGGAGATCGCCGAGGCCGTCCGCCGCCTCGACGCCGCCGCCACGAGCCTCGAAACCGCGCCCGCCGCTTCACCCGTCTGAAAACACCCTCGGGCGTCCCCGGGGCATGTAGCCCCCGGCGACGGTGCGGGGAAAGGACCGACCGATGCAAAGCTTTCTCGACATCCACAAGACCGAAGCCACAGAGCTTCGCGCCATCATCGACCAGGCGCGCGCCATGAAGGCCGCCCGCAACGGCCGCCCGAAGGGCGAGGCGGACGACGAACAGCCGCTGAAGGGGCGCATGGTCGCGCTGATCTTCGAGAAGCCCTCGACCCGCACGCGTATCTCCTTCGACGTGGGCGTGCGGCAGATGGGCGGGCAGACGATGGTGCTTTCCGGTGCCGACATGCAACTCGGCCATGGCGAGACCATCGCGGACACCGCCCGCGTCCTGTCGCGCTACGTCGACCTCATCATGATCCGCACCTTCGAGGAGCAGACGCTGCTGGAGATGGCCGAATATGCCGATGTCCCGGTCATCAACGGCCTGACGAACCGCACCCATCCCTGCCAGATCATGGCCGACGTGATGACCTACGAGGAACATCGCGGGCCGATCGCGGGGAGGAAGGTCGTCTGGTCCGGCGACGGCAACAACGTCTTCGCCTCCTTCGCCCATGCGGCCGGCCAGCTCGGTTTCGACCTGACCTTCACGGGGCCCGAGACGCTCGACCCCGAGCACGCCTGGCTTGATTTCGCGGCCGTAAAGGGCCATCCGATCACCATCGAGCGCAATCCGGAACTTGCCGTCCGGGGCGCCGACCTCGTCGTCACCGACACCTGGGTCTCGATGCACGATCCGCAGTCAGCGCGCGAGCGGCGGCACAACCAGCTTCGGCCCTACCAGGTGAACGAGCACCTGATGAGCCTCGCCCGGCCCGATGCGCTTTTCATGCATTGCCTGCCGGCGCACCGCGACGACGAGGCAACGAGCGCGGTGATGGACGGCCCGCATTCGGTGATCTGGGACGAGGCGGAAAACCGGCTGCATGCCCAGAAGGCGATCATGCGCTGGTGCCTGGGCGTCTGACGGCCCGGCAGGGCGCCTGTCGCGCGGGCATTTCGGCAACGCGGGAAGCAATGGCTGCGCCCGGCGCTTGGCGTTCCCGCGAACACTGACTAGTCTCGTGCCACGCGGGCAGCACGACCGGGCAGCGATGCGCAGGGGGCAGGAAATGGCGGCGAAGGCAGCGAAGGGGGCGGTCAACCTCACCGACCTCGCTGACCGCTACGGGTCGGACAAGGGTTCGACCAAGCACCGCTATACCGAACTCTACCACATGCTCTTCTCGCCGTTCCGCGACCGGGCCATCAGCTTCCTTGAAATGGGGCTCCAGATCGGCGGTCCCGAGCACGGGGCCTCGCCCGACCGGCAGACGACCGACCTGCCATCGGTGCGCATGTGGCTCGAATTCTTCCCCAAGGCGCGCATCCACGGGCTCGACGTGTCGGACTTCTCTTGGTTCGCCGCAGACCGCTTCACCTTTCACAGATGCGACATGGACGACCGGTCGAACATCGCCCGCGCCGCCGCCGACATGCCGGAGTTCGACATCGTGATCGACGACGCGAGCCACGCCTCGCACCACCAGCAGAACGCCTTTCTGGAGCTTTTCCCGAAGCTGAAGCCGGGTGGGCTCTACGTCATCGAGGACCTGCGCTGGCAACCCGAAGCCTATGAACGGCCGGGAATCACAAAGACTGCCGATCTCTTTCGCGCCTTCTCCCAAACGCGCGCGTTCCGCCACGCCGATCCCGCGGCGGAGGCGGAGTTCACCGCGCTGGCACCCGCCATCTCGGGCTGTTTCCTCTTCCAGGTCCGCTACGACAAGGCCCGCCGCGACCAGGTGGCCGTGATCCACAGGCGGTGAGACTCAGGTCCCGCGCGGCTTTGCGCGCAAGGTCGGCGCGTGGGCGGTCGGATCCTCGGGCCAGGGGTGCCGGGGATATTGCCCGCGCATATCCTTCCTCACATCGGCGTAGCTCGTCGCCCAGAACCCCGGCAGGTCGAGCGTCACCTGCACGGGGCGGTTTGCCGGCGAGAGGAGCGTGATCCGCAAGGGCAGCCGCCGCGGTCCGACCACGGGATGCAGGGTGACGCCGAACAGTTCCTGAAGGCGCAGGGAAATCGAGGGGTGGTCGCCTTCGTAGTCGATCGGCACCTGCCGGCCGAGGGGCGTCGTGAACTGGGCCGGTGCGAGCCGGTCGAGCATCTCGCCCTGTTCCCAGGTCAGCATCCGGCGCAAGGGGTCCGCGAGGTCGAGCGCCCGCAGGTCGGCCTCGCTCCGCCGTCCGGAAAGATGGGGGAGGAGCCAGTCCCCGGCCGTTGCGAGCAGGCCCTCGTCCGAGACGTCGGGCATCTCGGCGCCCTCGGCGCGCAACAGCGCGATCCGGGCGCGGAGCCGCCGCGCGGGCTCGTTCCAGGTCAGGCCGATCTGGCGGAGCCCGTCGAGTGCTGCCCGGGCGAGCGCCTCGGCCGGGGCGTCGGGCCAGGGCCGGTCGTCGAGCACGAGCGCCCCGAAACGTTCCTGCCGCCGGGCTATCACGCGGGCCTCGCGGCGCGACCATTCGGCCACCTCCTGCCAGCCGATCCCGGCTCCGAAGAGCCGGCGGAGCGATGCCTCGGGCAGCGCGATCCCCTGGCGCACCTTCGCCTCGCGGGGGGCGCCGTCAAGGTCGGTGGCGACGATGAGTCCTGCGCGACCGAGGGGGTCGCCCTCGGCCACAACCGCCCCCTTGCCGCCCGAAAGCACGTAACGCGGCGCCGCGCCCTTGCGGCGAAGCCCGATGCGGTCGGGATAGGCGAGTGCCGCCATCTCGGCTGGGCCGAAGGTCTCCGCCACCGGCCCGACCATCCGCGCGAGCCGCTTTGCCTCGGCGCGGGTATGTTCCACCGTGGCGCGGTCCGGGCGCTCCGGGTGACCGGCCTCGAACCCCTTCGGATCGCGGATCGCGGCGAGCCGCAGGGCAAGGTCGGCGGTCGCCCCCCGCAAGGGGTCGCGTTCGGCCAGAAGTGCTGCGAGCGTCGCGCCCTCCGGTCCCGCCGTCACCAGCATGTGGCCGAGGCGCGGGTGCAGCGGCAGCCCGGCGAGCGCGCGGCCATGCGCGGTGATCCGGTCCTTCGCATCGAGCGCGCCGAGGCCCTTGAGGAGAGCCCGCGCCTCGGCGAGCGCGGGGGCGGGGGGCGGCGTGAGGAAGGCGAGGTCCGCCCCGTCCGACCCCCAGAGCGCAAGCTCGAGCGCGAGCCCGGCAAGGTCGGAGGCCGCGATCTCGGGCGGGGGAAAGGGGACAAGCCCGCCTTCCTCGCCCTTCGCCCACATCCGGTAGCAGATGCCCGCCGCCACCCGTCCCGCGCGGCCGCGCCGCTGTTCCGCCTCGGCCCGCGTCACCCGTTCGGTGACAAGGCGTGCCATGCCCGAGCAGGGATCGAACCGCGCCCGCCGGGCGCGCCCGGCGTCGACCACGACGCGGATGTCCTCGATCGTCAGCGAGGTTTCGGCGATCGAGGTTGCAAGCACGATCTTGCGCCCGTCCCTCGCGGGCAGGATGGCCGCGCGCTGCGCGGCGAAATCCATCGCGCCGAAAAGCGGCCTGAGATGGCAGCCTTCGGGCAGTCGCCCGGACAGGAGCGCCTCCACCCGCCGGATCTCGCCCTCGCCGGGCAGGAAGACGAGAACGCCGCCCTCCGTCTCCGCCACCGCCTGATGCACAAGGTTCGCGGCCGCGCCCTCGAGCCGCATGGAGGCATCGACGGGACGTGGCAGCCAGCGGGTCTCGACCGGATAGGCACGGCCCTCGGAGGTGATCACGGGGGCATCGTCCAGCATCCGCGCCACCGGGTCGGCGTCGAGCGTCGCCGACATCACGAGGATCAGAAGATCGGGGCGCAGCGCCTGGCGCACTTCCCAGGCCAGCGCGAGGCCGAGGTCGGCGTTGAGCGACCGCTCGTGAAACTCGTCGAAGATCACCGCCCCGATTCCGGTCAGTTCCGGGTCGGACTGCAACATCCGCGTGAGAATGCCCTCGGTCACGACCTCGATCCGGGTCCCGCCTGAGACCTTCGCCTCGCCGCGAATCCGGTATCCGACGGTCCGGCCCACGGGCTCGCCCAGCGTCTCGGCCATGCGTTCGGCGGCGGCGCGCGCGGCAAGGCGGCGTGGCTCCAGCACGACGATGCGGCCTGCGGTTAGACCGGCGTCTAAGAGCGCGAGCGGCACCCGCGTGGTCTTGCCCGCTCCGGGCGGCGCCTGGAGTACCGCACGGCCCGCGTCGCGAAGCGCGGGCAGAAGCGCGGGCAGCGCCGCGTCTATGGGAAGCCGGTCGGTCACCTGCGGCTTATCGCCGAGTGAGCCGGCCTTTTCCATAGATCGTGTCCATCGCCACCTCTACCACGCGGAGCCGACCGTCGGGCAGGGGCGCATAGGTCATGCGGAAGGGAAACCGGCTCTTTTCCGCCATCTCCTTGTCGGAAAAGCCTTCGAGCCGCCGGTATTCGCCGGCGCAGGCAAGGCCGCCCCCCCCGGTCGGCTGCGGATCGGCCAGCACCACCTGGCTGCGCCTGCGGCCGTCGAAAAGGACGAGCTTCAGCCGGCAGGCTTCCTCCGGCGCCACGTCGCGAAGTGCCGCGAAGGCTGCCGTCAACGGATCGACCGTGCCGCCCTGCGTCGCGGGGTCGATATCGCTGGGGCGGGGCGTTTTCGGCGGGTTGTAGACCTTCACCTGCGGCACCCCGGCCTTGTATTCCATGACCGACTGCGACTGGCGCTTGCCTGTATCGGCGTCCTCCTCATAGCGCACGGGCGTGAAACGGCCGTTCGTGACGCGACCCGACACGCGCGCGTCGTAGCGCACCTTCCGGACGAGCGCGACGAGCCCGCCGCTTTTCAGAACGCCCGCGGCGGCATAGCTCCGGCCCTCGATCGCGCCGGAGACGGAGAGCGTTCCGGTCGGGATGCCGCGCAGCGTCAGGTCGAAGACGGCGCTGTCCTTCTGGTCAGCCGGCGCCGCGCCGGCGAAAAGGCATAGTGCCGCCGCCGCGGCGCAACGGGAAAGGATCGTCATGGCACCCACTGCTCTTTTTCGCGCCTATGCTCTGGACATCGGCCCCGGGGAACAGGCAGAAAAAACGCCGGAAGGTCAACCGACATCCGGGAAAAGTCAGCGAAAGGCCGCCGGTTGCGTAACATGGACATGAGCGAATTCGCCGCCCGCGTGGCCGCTGGCGACCGCCGGGCGCTGGCCCGCGCGATAACGCTCGTGGAAAGCGGCCGGGCGGATCACCGGACGCAGGCGACGGCGCTCCTGGAGGCGTTGGGCACGGCGCGGCAGGCGCTCAGGATCGGGCTTTCCGGAACGCCTGGCGTTGGCAAGTCGAGCTTCATCGAAGCTTTCGGCAAGATGCTGACGGGGCAGGGCCACAGGGTTGCGGTTCTCGCTGTCGATCCCTCCTCCGCCCGCTCGGGCGGGTCGATCCTCGGCGACAAGACACGGATGGAGCGGCTGAGCCGCGACCCCCTGGCCTTCATCCGTCCCTCGCCCAGCCAGGCGCAGATGGGCGGCGTCGCGCGACACACCCGCGAGGCGGTGGCCCTTTGCGAGGCGGCTGGCTTCGATGTGGTGCTCGTCGAGACGGTGGGCGTCGGCCAGTCGGAGACCATGGTGGCCGAACTGACCGATCTCTTCGTCCTTCTCATCGCGCCGGCGGGCGGTGACGAGTTGCAGGGGGTGAAGCGTGGCATCATGGAGATGGCCGACCTCATCCTCGTCAACAAGGCCGACGGTGACCTGAAGGCTGCGGCCACGCGCACCCGCGCCGATTATGCGGGGGCGCTGCGGCTCCTGCGGAAGCGGCCGCAGGACCCGGATGGGTTTCCGAAGGCGATGTGCGTCTCCGCCGCCGAGGAAGCCGGACTTGCCGAAGCCTGGGAGGAGATGCAGGCGCTGATCGCCTGGCGGCGCGAAAGCGGGCATTTCGCCGCGCGTCGTGCCGAGCAGGCCCGCCGCTGGTTCGAGGAGGAGGTGCGCCACGGCCTTCTCGCCCGGCTGACTTCCGACCCGGCGCTACGGGCGCGGATGGAGACGCTGGGCGACGCGGTGGCGGCAGGCGGCGCCGCGCCCGGCAAGGCCGCTGCCGAGCTTCTTGGCGAGGTCGCCCGCCGCCCGGACAAGCCGTAATCAGTCATCGAAAAGCCCTATATCCCGTTTGAGGTATTCGGGCAGGTGCGCGAGATCGATCCGCGCCCGGCGCTTGATTGCCCGCGGGTCGTCGGGCGCGGGGGCGGGGTGGCGGCGAAAGATGCCGTGAAGAAGGATTTCAGTGACCCTGAAGGGTGCGGAAAGGCTGGTCATGACAGGCTCCGGGAATGGCGGGAACTGAGTGTCACCCTGCCCGAATCCGGGCTTTGACACCAATCGAAGTCGCGGTACAAGGCATAAGGAGATTCTATGCCAGACCCGTCAAACCCACCCCTGCCGCCGCTTGCCGCGATCCGCGCCTTCGAGGCCGCGGCGCGTCATGGCAGCTTCACCGCCGCCGGTGCCGAACTCGGCATGACCCAGGCGGCGGTCAGTTACCAGATCCGGCTCCTGGAGGAGCGGGTGGGCGCGCCGCTCTTCCGTCGCCGGGCGCGGGGCGTCGTGCTGACCGCCGAGGGGCAGCGCCTGGCCGAACCGGCGGGCGAGGCGATGGCGATCCTGCGCGAGGCATTCGCCGAGGTGCGGCGCGACGCCGGCGAGACGCTGGTGATCAGCGTGCTCGCCACCTTCGCCACCCATGTCCTGGCGGTCGGGCTAGGCCGGTTCCAGATCGCCCATCCCGCCATCACCACGCGGGTCGAGATTGACCACCGCATGGTCGACCTCCTCGCCGGCGAGGCGACCGTGGCAATCCGGTCGGGGCAGGGCGTCTGGCCGGGGCTCAGGGCCGATCACCTGATGCGGGCGACCTATACGCCGATGGTCAGCCGGGCCTTCCTTGAGCGCCACGGGCCGCTGCGACGTCCCGAAGACCTCCTGACTGTGCCCCGGCTCGATGCCGACGATCCGGACTGGGCTCTCTGGTTTCGCGCGGCCGGGGTGGAGCCGCCGCCCGCAGCGGCGCGGCCTGCCTCCTCTCTCGGTATCCAGGCGCTGGACGCCCAGGCAGTCATGGCGGGCCACGGTGCCGGCATCCTGACGCCGGTCTATTTCCGCGACGCGCTGCGGCGGGGCGACCTGATCCAGCCTTTCGACATCGTGGCGGAGGGCACGCTGTCGATCTGGCTCGCCTATCCCGAGCGGCGCCGCAACGGGCCCGCGATCCGCGCCTTTCGGGCCTGGCTCCTGGAGGAGATGCGGGCGCTAGGCGCGCGGCCCGAGGAAGGACCGGCGACGCGGCCGGTTGAGGGCGTCAGATTTTCATCTTCTTGAAGACCGGCTCGGGAATGTGACGGATGATGAGCATGATGTAGCGCCAGAAGAAGGGCGTGTAGATCACGTTCCGCCCCTTCCGCACCGCCTTAAGGATGTCAGCCGCGACCGCCTCAGGCGGCGCGACGAGGAAGAGGCCGGGAAGCCCCCAGGTCATCGCGGTATCGACAAAGCCGGGTTTCACCGTCACCACATGCCCGCCCGCGCGGGTGAGCCGGTTCCTGAGCCCCGAGAGATAGGTCGCAAATCCCGCCTTGGCTGCGCCATAGACGTAGTTGCCGAGCCGTCCGCGGTCGCCCGCGACCGATCCGACCCCGACAACGGTGCCCTGGCCGCGCGCCTCAAGCACCGGGGCAAGCACCTGCAGGAAGCGGGCCGGCCCGGTGAAGCTGTCCGCCACGACCCCGTCGATCAGCGCCGGATCGGTGTCGATCGCAGCCTGTTCGGGCATGGAGCCGACGAAGACGGCGGCGTTGATCGTGCCTTCCTCAGCCTCGGCCCTCTCGACGATGGGGCCGAAGGTTCGCGCATCGCGGGCGTCGAAGGTGACGGCCTCCGCCATCCGCGCGCCGCGCAGCCGGCAGTCGGCGGCAAGGGCGGCGAGTTCCTCGGCATCGCGCCCGGCAAGGAGGACGCCCGCACCCTCAGCCGCCACGGCCCGGGCGAAGGCGCGGGCCATCGACGAGGTCGCACCGAGGATGATCCAGGTCGAGTTCATCGGGTGCTCCTGAGGTTGAGGCGACGGACGAGGTCGGTGGCGAGTGCGGTGCCCGGATCGGCCTTCGCCACCGCCTCCTGCCAGTCCGGAAGTTCGGGATACATCGACCGGATCGCCGTTCCCTGCGCGAGGCTGTCCTTGGCGAAGTAGAGCCGCCCGCCCGCATCTGCGGCCCGATCCTCCAGCCGTCGGATCAATTCGCGCGCCTCGGCCCGGTTGGGAAAATCGACGGCGAGCGTGTAGCCCTCCATCGGAAAGCTGAGAAAACCCGCGCGCCCCTGTCCCATGCGCTTCAGGACGGCGAGCGGCGAGGCCAGGCCCGATGTCGCGATGGTGTCGAGCATGTCCCTCAGCGCCGGCGCGGCCTCCAGCGGCACGACGCACTGGAACTGGTGAAAGCCGCGCTTGCCGTAAAGCCGGTTCCAGTCGTGAATCTTGTCGAGCGGGAAGAAGAAGTCGCCGATGGGCCTCACCACGGTCCGCCCGGAGGCCGGCACCCGGCGGTAATAGGCGTTGTTGAAAGCACGCACGATGGGGCCGGCCAGCGCGAAATGCGGCGCGTCGATCGGCACCCGGCGGTTCCGGACCCGCTTTGGCATCAGCCCCGAGCCGGTCTCGCCCTCCTCCAGTATGCCGCGCCCGAGCACGGCGCCGGTGGCGGTCGCGTCGATCCAGCCTACGGTATAGGTCGCCTCCGAGGCGTCGAGCCGGGCGATGTGCTCATCCCAGTCCTCGACCCGCCGCTCGGTCACGACCATCACGTCGCCCTTGGCCGGCAGAAGCTTGAGTCGCGCCTTCGCGATCACCCCGGTCTGGCCGAGCCCGCCCGCGGTGGCGCGGAAGAGGCCGGGCGTACCCTCGGGCGTGACCTCCACGGACCCCTCGGCGGTGATCAGCGTCAATCCGGCGACATGCTGGCAGAACGAGCCCGCGTGGTGGTGGTTCTTGCCATGCACGTCCTGGCCGATGCAGCCGCCCACGGTGGCCAAGCCGGTGCCCGGCATCACCGCCGGCAGCCAACCCTTCGGCCCGAAGGCGGCCGCGATCTCGCCGACGCGGGCGCCGGCCTCGACCTCCAGCACGCCGGTCGCCGGATCGAACGCGAGCATCCGGTCGAGCCGGGTCATGTCGATGACGCGGCCGCCGTCGTTCAGGGCCGCGTCGCCGTAGCTGCGCCGCATCCCCACGGCGGGGGCAAGCCCGTCCTTCAGGATATCGTCGAGCGCACGGCGGCGTTCGGGGCGGGCGATCTCGCCCGTGGCGCGCAGGGCGCGGCCCCAGCCGGCATAGTCAGCGGTCTTCCAGAGCATGTCTCTCTCTCAGGGAAAGGCGTTCGGCGAGGGGAAACACGGCCATGCCGATCCCGAGCGCGAACCAGAGCGTGGTGACGCGGATGATGGCGGTCGCGGGCACGGAGACCTCCATCGGCACGCCGTCGAGCGCGAGAAGCGCGATCATCGCCGCCTCCGCCCCGCCGACGCCGCCCGGCGCGCCGGTCAGGCCGCCGGCGAGCGTCGAGAAGACGAAGATCGCGATCGCCTTCGCGACCCCGATGTCCGTGCCCATCCAGCCGAGGAGGAGGTGGAAGGCATATCCTTCCGCCAGCCATCCGGCGATGCCGAGGGCGAGCGCGGGTGCCATCGTCTCGGCCCCGGCGAAGCGGTCGAGCGAACGCGCCGCCGCGCGGAGCTTGCCGAAAAGGCGCGGCATCCTGCCCACCGCGCGGTGGGCCTGCGTCACCACGAAGGCGAGGAGCCTCGGGTGCGTCGCCACGAAGGCGGTGCCAAGGGCTAGGATCGCCACGGGAACCGCGCCCCGGACCCCGGTCGTGGCCAGCGCCACGGACAGGCCGAGGATGATCGCCATGGCCGCAAGGTCCGCCGCACGGTCCATGAGCGCGAGCGGCGCCGTGCGCTCGAACGCCCAGCCGGTCTCGCGTCTGAGCCAGCGCATCCGCACGAGTTCCCCCAGCCGGCCCGGCGTCACCACCATGGCGAAGCCGCCGAGGAAATGGCGCAGGTCCTGCACCAGCCGTGTGGAGAGCCCGAGGCGGCGGGCGAAGAGGTGCCAGCGCAGGCCACGGAGAAGGTAGTTGACGAGCGAGAGCGCGAGGAGGGCGGCACCCTGCGCGAGCGTCAGTCGGGCGATCTGCGCCCGCGTCTCCTCCCATCCCGTCGCGGCGAGAAGCCCGGCCACCCCGGCGGCGAAGAGCGCGACCAACCCGGCCATGAGCAGGAAGTCGCGCGCACGGCGGCCGCGCGGCGCTTGGGGCTTGGGGGAGAGGGGCAGATCGGTGGTCATCATTGCCCCGCTGGCTAGCAACGCATTGGGGCAGGATTATGGATTTGTTTCGCAAAAAAAGACAATTGCGCCCGCCTGAAACGCCCCCGCTCCCCGCCATGCGTCAATCGCCGGGCACCTCGGTCCCGGCCCAGGACCGAGGGATGCGACATCGGACGCCGGCCCGTTCAGGGTGCAGCAGCCAGACAAATGCTGGCCCGTGCGCCGGTCTTTGCCGTGGTGTCGGCGCTGGCCAAAGGGCGGGACAACCATTCTGCGGTATTGTTTGGTGGAGCCAAGGGGGGTCGAACCCCTGACCTCTTGAATGCCATTCAAGCGCTCTCCCAACTGAGCTATGGCCCCACCGGAGGTCCGGACGACGGCTGTGCCGGCCGCCCGCGTGACGGGCGATATAGGCAAGGCGTACGGGGGGTGCAAGCGAAAAGTGGGGCGCGCGGCCAAGTTCGCGGGGGCCGCGACGGAACGGAAAAGGGCGCGGCCCGGCCGCGCCCTTCGCATCCACGGAGGGTGCTGCGTGGTGCCGGATCAGCCCTCGTCCTCGCCGCCGGCGACGTCGGCGATCTCGTCAAGCGAGACCTCGTCGTCCTCGTCATCCTCAAGGAGGTCGTCGTCGAGTTCGTCGTCGCCGGCATCGGCGTCGAGATCGTCCTCGGCCAGATCGTCCATTTCGACATCCTCGTCCTTGGCCGAGGTCTTGTCGCTGACCATGACACGGCCGCGGCCCGCGAAGAGGCTTTCGGCGGTGAAGCTGTGGCCGCACTCGGGGCAGGTCATCGGGTCGCGCTGAAGGTCATAGAACCGGCTGGTACAATGCGGGCAGAGGCGCTTGACGCCCCATTCGTCCTTGGGCATGGAACACTCCTTGCGTGCTCGTCTGTGCGAGAGTCGACGCCCTCTGCCACAACGGGGCAGGGCTGTCAAAGGCTTTCGGCCGCATTCCGCGCGCGGGAGGTCGAGGGCCTTTTCCGGCGCGCGGGGGCGGGGCTAGACTGCTGACAAAGGGGGGGCGAGATGAGCCGACACATGCTGCCGGGCGAGCCGCCTGTCGAGATCACGTTGCGCCGCTCCGCCCGCGCGCGGCGCTTCTCGCTCAGGGTCTCGCGGCTGGACGGACGGGTGACACTCTCGATGCCCGCGCGCGCGCGGGAGGCGGAGGCGCTCCGCTTCGCCGCCGATAAGGCGGGCTGGCTCCGCGCTGTCCTCCGCGATGCCGCCCCGCGCGAGGGACTCGCCTTCGGCGCAACGGTGCCGTTCGAGGGCCGCGCGCTCGGCGTGACGGCCGCCTCTGTCCGCGCGGTCCGCGTCGAGGGCACGGCGCTGCTTGCCCCGCCTGATCCCGCGCGGCTCGGGGCCCGGGTGGCGGCATTCCTGAAATTCGCGGCGCGGCAGCGCCTCCACGCGGCCTGCGAGGCGCATGCCGGGGCGATCGGGTGCCGGTTCAGCCGCATCACGCTCCGCGATACCCGCTCGCGCTGGGGGTCCTGCACCGCGGACGGCGGGCTGATGTTTTCCTGGCGGCTGATCATGGCGCCACCCGAGGTGCTCGACTATGTCGCGGCGCACGAGGTCGCCCATCTGGTCGAGATGAACCACTCACCGGCCTTCTGGGCGGTGGTCCGGGGCCTGATGCCGGGCTACGAGCCGCACCGGCGCTGGCTGAAGCGGAACGGTGGGGCATTGCACCGGCTGGACTTCGGCACCGGTGCGGCCGATGATTGACCGCGTTCCGCCACCTTCCGGTCCACCGATGCCAAATCCGCCCCGTCCTGCCGAACCGGGCGCCGGCATCGCCGCGCACGACCGGCTTTACCGGTCGCTGCGTCAGCAGATCATGCATGGCGAGCTTGCGCCGGGGCAGGCGCTGACCCTGCGCGGCCTGGCAAAGGCCTACGGCGTCTCGATGACCCCCGCGCGGGAGGCGCTGCGCAGACTCGCGGCAGAAGGCGCGCTGACGCTCTCGGCCTCGGGCCGTGTCACCACGCCCGATCTTTCGCACGAGCGGATCGAGGAACTGGCGACGCTTCGGGCATTGATCGAGACAGAGCTCGCGACCCGGGCGCTGCCGCGCGCCCACATGGCGCTGATCGAGCGGTTGCAGGTGATCAACATGGCCAACGCGGAGGCCGCGGTGAAGCGCGATGCCGTGGCCTACATTCGCACCAACCTCGAGTTCCATCGCACACTCTACCTGCGCGCCCAGGCGCCGGCGATGCTGGCCGTGGCGGAGACGGTCTGGCTCCAGCTTGGCCCGACGATGCGCGCGGTCTATTCGCGCCTGCATCGCAGCGACCCGCCGCAGACGCACCGTATGATTCTTGCTGCGTTGAAGGCCGGGGACGAACCGGCGCTCCGGCTCGCGGTGCGGACGGATGTCACGCAAGGGCTGCGGCATCTTCTGACGTAGATTTCTGCGCTGCCGCGACGGAGACGCCGCGCTGCCGCGTTCAAGCATCGAGGGGCGCGGCTGGCGCCCCGGCGCCAGGAGTTTTCGATGCCATCGCTTCCAAACCGCTACGCCACCCCGCTCATCACGGGGCTCTTTCTCGTATCGCTCGTCTCTGGGCTCGCGCTTTTCTTCCACGTCGGGCCGGCGGCCTTCCACGGGATGCACGAATGGCTCAGCATGGTCCTCATCGTGCCGTTCGCGCTGCACCTCTGGAAGAACTGGCGGCCAATGACCGCCTATCTGAGACGCTTGCCCATGGCTCTGTCGCTGGCCCTGTCGGTTGCTGCGGCGGCGGTATTCTTCGTGCCCGCCGGCGACGCGCGGACCGGCCCGCCGCAATTCCAGCTCGCCCAGGCGCTCTACGCCGCCACGCCGGAACTCGCCGCGCCGGTCTTCGGAATGACCGGGGCAGAGCTTGTCGAGGGCCTGAGGGGCGCAGGTCTCAGCGGCGCCGAAATCGGCAGGACGCTGCGCGAGATCGCCGCGGCCTCGGGCAAGAGCGACGCTGAGCTCGCCGTGGCGATCATCGGCCTGTCGTCCTGAACGAAGACGCCCCTCCATGGCGGGGCGTCTTCCATCAGAAGCGGTCCTTCATGCGTGAATGGGGCCGTCCCCGCAGGCCAGTGCCGCTTCCCGCACCGCCTCCGAGAAGGTGGGGTGGGCGTGACAGGTGAGCGCCAGATCCTGCGCGGCCGCCCCGAACTCCATCGCCACGCAGACCTCGTGGATGAGGTCGCCCGCCGCCGGCCCGATGATGTGACAGCCGAGCACGCGGTCGGTCTCCTTGTCGGCGAGGATCTTCACGAAGCCCTCGCCCTGGAACACCGCCTTGGCGCGCCCGTTGCCCATGAAGGAGAACTTGCCGACCTTGTAGGCGCGGCCTTCCTCCTTCAGTTGCTCCTCTGTCTTGCCGACGCTTGCCACCTCGGGCGTGGTGTATATCACCCCGGGGATGACGCCATAGTTGACGTGCCCGGCCTTGCCCGCGACGACTTCGGCGACCGCCATGCCCTCGTCCTCGGCCTTGTGGGCGAGCATCGGCCCCGCGATCGCGTCGCCGATGGCGTAGATGCCCTTGACGCTTGTCTGCCAGTGGGCGTCGGTCTTGACCTGGCCGCGCTTTTCCATCTCGACGCCCAAGGCCTCAAGCCCGAGTCCGGCGGTATAGGGCCTGCGTCCGGTCGCGACGAGCACCACCTCGGCCTCGAGCGTCGCCTCGCTGTCGTCCTTGCGGAGCCTGTAGGTCACCGCGTTCTTGCCCTTCGCGGTTTTCACACCCTGGACGGCAGCGCCCATGACGAACTTGAATCCTTGACGTCCAAGGATTCTCTGGAAGGTCTTTGCCACCTCACCATCCATGCCCGGAGTGATCGCGTCGAGGTATTCGACAACCGTCACCTCGGTGCCGAGGCGGGCATAGACCGACCCCATCTCGAGCCCGATGACGCCGGCGCCGATGACCACCATCGACTTCGGCACCTTGGGCAGCGCGAGCGCGCCGGTGGAGGTCACGACGGTCTCCTCGTCGATCTCGACCCCGGGGAGAGAGGAGGGTTCCGACCCGGTGGCGATGACGATGGCCTTCGCGGTGTGGATCTCGTCGCCCACCTTCACCTGGCCCGCAGCGGGGATCTGTCCCCAGCCCTTCAGCCAGGTCACCTTGTTCTTCTTGAAGAGAAATTCGATGCCCTTGGTGTTCTGGGCGATGACGTCGTCCTTGTAGCCGAGCATCTTCGCCCAGTCGACCTTCGGCACCGACGCCACGAGGCCCATCTTCTCGAAATTGTGTGCGGCCTCGTGGAGCATGTGGCTGGCGTGAAGCAGCGCCTTCGACGGGATGCAACCGACATTGAGGCAGGTCCCGCCGAGCGTCTCGCGACCCTCGACACAGGCGGTCTTCAGCCCCAACTGCGCGCAGCGGATGGCGCATACATAGCCGCCCGGGCCGGCGCCAATCACGATCACATCAAACTCAGCCATGTCCTGCTCCTTCGGATTCCGGTGTCCGGCCCGCGTCCCGCGGGCGTCGGTCTTGCGTCTGGCATCCGTCCCGACACCCGTCGGGACGGAGTCTGGTTCCGGTGGCCCCGCGGGGCCTCATGCCGTCCTCAGAAAGCGGGCCGCGACGGGCGCGTGGAGCGCGCCTTCGGTCCGAACCCACTCCTCTGCCCGCGCCCGGTCGTGGACCTCGAAGAGGACCACGGCGCGGGCACCGTCATCGGCATCGCGCCACATCTGGAGCATGGTCAGCCCGGCCTGGCCGCGCGCCTCGGCACGGTCGTCGAAGCCGGATTTCCAGGCGTCGAAACCGCCGGTGTCGATCTCGCAGATGAGTTGCATGGGGGCTCCTTTTCCGGGTTGATGGTGGGACAACGCCCGCCATCCGGTCAGAGATCCATCAGCAGCCGTCTCGGGTCCTCCAGCGCCTCCTTCACCCGCACCAGGAACGTCACCGCCCCTTTCCCATCCACGATGCGGTGGTCGTAGCTGAGGGCGAGATACATCATCGGGCGGATGACGATCTGGCCGCCGACGACGACCGGGCGGTCCTGGATCTTGTGCATGCCGAGGATGCCCGATTGCGGCGGGTTCAGGATCGGCGAGGACATGAGCGAGCCGTAGACGCCGCCGTTCGAGATGGTGAAGCTGCCGCCCTGCATCTCCGCCATGCTCAGTTTCCCGTCACGGGCGCGGAGGCCGAGTTCGGCGATCTTCTTCTCGATCGCGGCGAAGCCCATCTGGTCGGCATCGCGCACCACCGGCACGACGAGGCCCGAGGGCGTGCCGACCGCGACGCCCATATGGACGAAGTTCTTGTAGACGACATCGCCGCCGTCGATCTCGGCGTTGACCTCGGGCACTTCCTTCAGCGCGTGGCAGCAGGCCTTCACGAAGAAGGACATGAAGCCGAGCTTGACGCCATGCTTCTTCTCGAAGGCATCCTTGTATTCGTTGCGAAGGTCCATGATGCCCTTCATGTCCACCTCGTTATAGGTGGTCAGCATCGCGGCGGTGTTCTGCGCGTCCTTGAGGCGGCGGGCGATGGTGGCGCGCAGGCGCGTCATCTTCACCCGTTCCTCGCGCGCGGCATCCTCGGCCGGGACCGGGGCGCGAGGGGCGGCGGCAGGCGCGGGCGCGGCCGAAACGACCGGGGCGGCCGGCGCGGCGGCGGCCTTCGCCACGTCTTCCTTCATGATCCTTCCGTCGCGGCCGGTGCCGATGACCTGATCGGCGGTGAGACCCGCCTCGGCCATGGCCTTCTTCGCCGATGGGGCGTCCTCGACGTCGGCCCGCGGCTTCGGCGTTTCCGGACCCGCGCCGGGCGAGCCGACGGCGGCCAAGGCTGCGGCCTTGGGTTCTGCCGCCTTCAGGGCCACGCCGGCCGCGCCTTCGGTCACCACGGCAAGCCGGGCCTTGGCATCCACGGTCGCGCCCTCGGGCGCGACGATCTCGGCCAGCACGCCCGCGACCGGCGAGGGCACCTCGACCGAGACCTTGTCGGTCTCGAGTTCGCAGAGCATCTCGTCCACGGCGACGGCGTCGCCCACCTTCTTGAACCAGGTGGAGACGGTCGCCTCGGTCACGCTTTCGCCGAGCGCGGGAACCATCACATCGGTATTCTTTCCAGACATCTTGCCCTCTTCGGCTATCGGCGCGGCAACGGCGCTTTTCTTCGGGGTCATTTCTTCCGGGCCGGTGTGGCCCTCTTCGGCGATCTGGGCGAGAAGCGCGTTCACGCCCACGGTCTCGCCTTCCCGCGCGACGATCTCGACAAGGCGGCCGGCAGCGGGGGCGGGCACCTCCACTGTCACCTTGTCGGTCTCGAGTTCGCAGAGCATCTCGTCGGCCGCGACCATCTCGCCCACGTTCTTGAACCAGGTGGCGATGGTGGCCTCCGTCACGCTCTCGCCGAGCGTGGGGACGCGGACTTCGGTGGCCATCAGCCCGATGCTCCCACGGTCAGCGCCTCGTTCACCAGTGCCTCCTGCTCGGCCTTGTGGCGCGAGGCGAGGCCGGTCGCCGGCGATGCCGAGGCGCTGCGACCGACGTAGCGGGCGCGGCCGTGCTTCGCGCCGATGCGCCCGAGCACCCATTCGAGGTTCGGCTCCACGAACGACCAGCCGCCCTGGTTCTTCGGTTCTTCCTGGCACCACACGATCTCGGCCCCCTTGAAGCGTTCAAGTTCCTTCACCAGCGACTGCGCCGGGAAGGGGTAGAACTGTTCGAGCCTGAGCAGGTAGACGTCCGAAAGCCCGCGCGCATCGCGTTCGGCCAGAAGATCGTAGTAGACCTTGCCCGACGAGATCACCACGCGGCGGATCTTCTTGTCGGCGGCAAGCTTCGTCGCCGAATGGCCCTTTTCCGCATCGTCCCAGAGGACGCGGTGGAAGGTCGAGCCGGTGGTGAAATCCTCCGCGTCGGAGACGCACATCGGATGCCGGAGGAGCGACTTCGGCGTCATCAGGATCAGGGGCTTGCGGAACGACCGGTGCACCTGCCGGCGCAGGATGTGGAAGTAGTTCGCGGGCGTCGAGCAGTTTGCGACGATCCAGTTGTCCTGCGCGCATTGCTGCAGGAAGCGTTCGAGCCGCGCCGAGGAGTGTTCCGGCCCCTGGCCTTCGAACCCGTGCGGCAGGAGGCAGACGAGGCCCGACATCCGGAGCCACTTCGATTCGCCCGATGAGACGAACTGGTCGAACATGATCTGCGCGCCGTTCGCGAAATCGCCGAACTGCGCCTCCCAGATGGTGAGCGCGTTCGGTTCGGAGAGCGAATAGCCGTATTCGAAGCCGAGCACGGCATATTCCGAGAGCATCGAGTCGATGACCTCGTAACGCGCTTGGCCCGGCTTGATGTGGTTGAGCGGATAGTGCCGTTCCTCGGTCGCCTGATCGACGAAGGCGGAATGGCGCTGCGAGAAGGTGCCCCGGGTGCAGTCCTGGCCGGAGAGGCGCACGGGATAGCCCTCGGTCAAGAGACTGCCGAAGGCCAGCGCCTCGGCCGTGGCCCAGTCGAAGCCGCGCCCCGACTTGAACATCTGCGCCTTTGCCTCGAGCTGGCGCGCGACGGTCTTGTGGATGTCGAAGCCCTCCGGCACTCGGGTCAGGGCGGCGCCGATCTCCGTCATCGCCTTCTTGGTGATCGCGGTCTTGCCGGGCGAATATTCCTCCCCCTCGCGGTCAAGGTGCGCCCAGCGGCCGTCGAGCCAGTCGGCCTTGTTCGGCTTGTAGGTCTTGCCGACCTCGAACTCCTCGTTGAGATGGGCCTGGAAGGCGGCCTTCATGTCCTCGATCTCGCCCTCCGGGATGAGGCCATCCTTCACCAGACGCTCGGTATAAAGTTGCAGCGTGGTCTTGTGGGTCTTGATCGTCTTGTACATCGCCGGGTTGGTGAACATCGGCTCGTCGCCTTCGTTGTGACCGAAGCGGCGGTAGCAGAAGATGTCGATGACCACATCCTTGCCGAACATCTGGCGGAACTCGGTGGCAACCTTGGCGGCGTGGACGACGGCCTCGGGGTCGTCGCCGTTGACGTGGAAGATCGGCGCCTCGACCATCAGGGCAATGTCGGTCGGGTAGGGCGATGTGCGGCTGAAGTGGGGCGCGGTGGTGAAGCCGATCTGGTTGTTCACGACGATATGCATGGTGCCGCCGGTACGGTGGCCCTTGATGCCCGAAAGCTGGAAGCACTCGGCCACGATGCCCTGTCCGGCGAAGGCCGCGTCGCCGTGCAGAAGGACCGGCAGGACGGCGCGGCGTTCGGACTGATCACCGAGCTGGTCCTGCTTGGCGCGCACCTTGCCGAGGACGACCGGGTTCACCGCCTCGAGGTGGCTGGGGTTGGCGGTCAGCGACAGGTGGACGGTGTTGCCGTCGAAGGTCCGGTCGGAGGAGGCGCCGAGGTGGTATTTCACGTCGCCCGAGCCGTCCACGTCCTCGGGCTTGAAGCTGCCGCCCTGGAACTCGTTGAAGATGGCGCGGTAGGGCTTGGCGAGCACGTTGGCGAGGACCGAGAGCCGGCCGCGGTGCGGCATGCCGATGACGATTTCCTTCAGACCGAGATTGCCGCCGCGCTTGACGATCTGCTCCATCGCGGGGATCAGCGCCTCGCCGCCGTCGAGGCCGAAGCGCTTGGTGCCCATGTACTTGACGTGCAGGAACTTCTCGAAGCCTTCGGCCTCGACGAGCTTGTTCAGGATCGCCTTCCGGCCCTCGCGGGTGAAGCTGATCTCCTTGCCGTAGCCCTCGATCCGCTCCTTCAGCCACGCCGCCTGGGCGGGGTCGGAAATGTGCATGTACTGGAGCGCGAAGGTGCCGCAATAGGTGCGCTTCACGATGTCGATGATCTCGCGCATCGAGGCGTGGGTGAGGCCGAGCACGTTGTCGATGAAGATCGGCCGGTCCATGTCGGCATCGGCGAAGCCGTAGGACTTCGGGTCAAGCTCGGGATGCGGGTTTTCCTCGCGCATGCCGAGGGGGTCGAGGTCGGCGATGAGATGGCCGCGGATGCGGTAGGCGCGGATGATCATCAGCGCGCGGATGCTGTCGAGGACAGCACGCTTGATCTGGTCGTCGCTGACGGCAACGCCCTGTTCGGCGGCCTTCGCCTTGATTCTGTCGCCCGCGCCTTTCATTTCCCGAGCCGCCATCGGCCATTCGCCGGTGAGCGCGGCGGTCAGGTCGTCGGCAGGCTGCGGCGGCCAGTCGGGCCGGTCCCAGGACGCGCCCCTGGCCTCGCGCCGAACGTCGGTCTCGCTGTCGCCGAGGCTTCGGAAGAAAGCGGCCCAGCTTGCATCGACGGCGTCCGGGTTGGCGGCATAGCGGGCGTAGAGCTGTTCGACATATTCCGCATTGTGTCCCTGCAGGAAGGACGAGGCGTGGAACTGGTCGTTGGGTTTCTGTTCCGTCATGATCTCATTCGGCGGGCGCTCGGCCGGCCGCTCCTCACATGAAAGGGGTCGCGCGCTGGGCGCTCGGGGGGGGCGTCGGGTGGGGGCCGCGCATCATCCGCGTCTCCCGGTCAGGGTGCCGACGAGGGCTTTCAGGCCCTTCGGCTTTGGCGCGGCATGGGCGGACTTCGGCGCGGCGCCCTCGGCATAACCGAACCGGGCGAAATCCTCGCCGTAGAAGGCTGCGATGCGGCCGAGCGTTTCGGCAGAGGGTTTCAGCCGCTCGGCATCGGGCGCCATGCCCTTCTTGCGGACGTTCTCGGCCGGGATGGCGCGGGGTCCGCCGGTGTCGCCGGCAAGGCGGTCGAGATGCGGCACGATGGCGTCGAGCCCGTCCTCCAGCCGGAAGACCGTGGCGTCCTTCGGCACGATGGCCGATTGCGGGCAGAGGTGGTTGTCGTAGAGGAAGGGCTCCCCGGCCGCGCGTTTCAGCCAGTCGTCGAACCATTCGTCGATCGACCAGAGCGGGGCCACCGTGCCCTCCACCTCCACCTGGTACTGGAACGCGCTGACGAGCCGCCTCACGGGGTGGCGCACCACCGCGAAGGACGAGGCGATCCAGTCGGCGGGGACAAGCCGGGTGAAGGCGTCCCAGGGAAGGTGCTGCGGCGAGGAGCGCGTCCAGCGCCGCGCCTCGGGCAGGTCGAGGAAACGGGTGTTCAGGAACGCGAGTCCGCCGAAACGGGCCTTCAGATATGCCTCCACCGACGAGCCGCCGCATTTCGGCACATGGGCATAGTAGTGGAGCCTGTCACCGATCCGGAAAACCGGCATGTCCCGTCCTCCCGCCCGGCTCTCAGCCCTTGATCGCCTTCATCACCGCCTCGCCAAGATGGGCTGGGCTGTCGGCGACCACAATGCCGGCGCGCTTCATCGCTTCGATTTTCGATTCCGCGTCGCCCTTGCCGCCCGAGACGATGGCGCCGGCATGGCCCATGCGGCGGCCTTTCGGCGCGGTGCGCCCGGCGATGAAGCCGGCGGTCGGCTTCCAGCGGCCCTTCTTCCTCTGCGCGGCAAGGTATTCCGCCGCCTCTTCCTCGGCGCTGCCCCCGATCTCGCCGATCATGATGATCGAGGTCGTCTCGGGGTCGGCGAGGAACATCTCCAAGACGTCGATATGCTCGGTGCCCTTGATCGGGTCGCCGCCGATGCCCACGGCCGAGGACTGGCCGAGGCCGAGGTCCGAGGTCTGCTTCACCGCCTCGTAGGTGAGGGTGCCGGAACGGCTGACCACCCCGCAGGAGCCGCGCTTGTGGATATGGCCGGGCATGATGCCGATCTTGCATGCGCCCGGGGTGATGACGCCGGGGCAGTTCGGGCCGATCAGCCGCGACTTCGAGCCTTCGAGCGCACGCTTCACCTTCATCATGTCGAGGACCGGGATGCCTTCGGTGATGCAGACAATGAGCGGCATTTCGGCGTCGATGGCTTCGAGGATGCTGTCGGCGGCGAAGGGCGGCGGGACGTAGATCGCGGTCGCGTCGGCGCCGGTCTTCGCCATCGCCTCGTGGACCGAGTTGAAGACGGGGAGGTTAAGGTGCTCGCTCCCGCCCTTGCCCGGCGTCACGCCGCCGACCATCTTGGTGCCGTAGGCGATCGCCTGTTCGGAGTGGAAGGTGCCTTGCGAGCCGGTGAAGCCCTGGCAGATGACCTTGGTGTTCTTGTCGACGAGTACGGACATTGCTTAGGCCTTCTCGATAAGCAGAGAATTCTGCGACGTTTTCGTAATACGAATAGCCATGCCTTCGCGTGCCCCAACTCGGGAGAAGAAATCCTTGGTGTGCGGATTTCGATTGGCGAACAGCATTTTATCCGAATAGAACCACTGTTGGCTCACGCTTCCCGGTTTGAACGTGACGGTGATCGTCCTTGCTGCCGGGGCGCTGGCGTTAGTCCCTCCGACGAAGGCCGGATCAATCGTGAAGGGGCATCCTTTGAACGAGATGTTTCCATTCTTGATTGCGCCGCTGGTGAGGACTTTCTCCCACTGTTCGGTCATACTCACCCCCGCACCGCCTTCACGATCTTCTGCGCGGCGTCCGACAGGTTGTCCCCCGCGATCACGTTGAGGCCGGAAGTCGCGATGATCTCCTTGCCCTTCTCGACGTTGGTGCCCTCGAGCCGCACCACCAGCGGAACCTGGAGGCCCACTTCCTTCACCGCGGCGATGATGCCCTCGGCGATGATGTCGCAGCGCATGATGCCGCCGAAGATGTTGACGAGGATGCCCTTCACGTTGGGGTCCGAGGTGATGATCTTGAAGGCCTCGGTCACCTTCTCCTTCGTCGCCCCGCCGCCCACATCGAGGAAGTTGGCGGGTTCCGCGCCGTAAAGCTTGATGATGTCCATCGTCGCCATCGCAAGGCCCGCGCCGTTCACCATGCAGCCGATCTCGCCGTCGAGCGCGATGTAGTTCAGGTCGAACTTCGAGGCCGCGAGTTCCTTGGGGTCCTCTTCCGTCTCGTCCCGGAGCGCCATGACCTCGGGCTGGCGGTAGAGCGCGTTGTTGTCGAAGCCGATCTTGGCGTCGAGCACCTTGAGGTTGCCGTCCTTCAGCACGACGAGCGGGTTGATCTCCAGCATCTCCATGTCCTTCTCGATGAAGGCGCGGTAGAGCGTCTTGATCAGGCCCACGCATTGTTTGACCTGGTTGCCTTCGAGCCCGAGGGCGAAGGCGACGCGGCGGCCGTGGAAATCGGACAGCCCGGTGGCCGGATCGACGGCGAAGGAAAGGATCTTCTCGGGCGTCCTCGCGGCCACGTCCTCGATGTCCATCCCGCCTTCGGTCGAGCAGACGAAGGAGACACGGGAAGTGCCGCGGTCGACGAGAAGCGCGAGGTAAAGCTCGCGCGCGATGTCGGAGCCGTCCTCGATGTAGATGCGGTTGACCTGCTTGCCCGCCGGCCCGGTCTGGTGGGTGACGAGCGTGCGGCCGAGCATCTGCTTGGCCATCGACGCAGCCTCCTCGACCGATTTCGCGAGGCGGACACCGCCCTTTTCCCCCGCTTCGGCTTCCTTGAACCTGCCCTTGCCGCGGCCGCCCGCGTGGATCTGCGCCTTCACGACCCAGAGGGGCCCGTCAAGCTCGCCCGCCGCGGTCTTGGCCTCTTCGGCCCTGAGCACGACGCGGCCGTCGGAGACCGGCGCGCCGTAGGAGCGCAGGAGAGCCTTGGCCTGGTATTCGTGGATGTTCATCGCTGATCCCCGCTTGCGTTCGGTTTTGCGGGTTCTTCGCACAACGGCGCGGATTGGCGAAACGATAAATGCGGCAAATCCGCGGGAGCGGCAGAAAACTGCATTTTTGTGATCACGGCCAGAAAAAGTGTGATCACATAGGGATCGCCTGGGCCGGATCGTCTGCGGGGAGGGGGATTCGCGCGGGGTCCGGCGGGTCCGCGCCGGGAAGGCGGGGCGCCCGGCGGGCGCCCCGGAAATGTCAGGCGAGCGAGGGGTCGATCGCCTTGCAGGCGGCGACGAGGCCGCGCACGGCCTCCACCGACTTGTCGAACATCACCTGTTCGTCGCGGTTCAGCTTGATGTCGACGATGCGCTCCACGCCGCCGGCGCCGAGGATCGTCGGCACGCCGACATACATGCCGCTGAGCCCGTAGGCACCGTCCACATAGGCGGCGCAGGGCAGCAGGCGCTTCTGGTCCTTGAGGTAGGCTTCCGCCATCTCGATCGCCGAGGCGGCGGGCGCGTAGAAGGCCGAGCCGGTCTTCAGGAGGCCGACGATCTCGGCCCCGCCGTCGCGGGTGCGCTGGACGATGGCATCCAACCTTTCCTGCGTGGTCCATCCCATCTCGACGAGGTCGGGCAGGGGAATGCCGGCGACGGTGGAGTAGCGCACCAGGGGCACCATCGTGTCGCCGTGGCCGCCAAGGACGAAGGCGGTCACGTCCTTCATCGACACGTTGAATTCGAGGCTGAGGAAATGGCGGAACCGCGCCGAGTCGAGCACGCCGGCCATCCCGACGACCTTGTTCGCGGGCAGCCCCGAGAACTCGCGCAGCGCCCAGACCATCGCGTCCAGGGGGTTGGTTATGCAGATCACGAAGGCGTTCGGCGCATGGGCCTTGATGCCCTCGCCCACGGCCTTCATCACCTTTAGGTTGATGCCCAGAAGATCGTCGCGGCTCATCCCGGGCTTGCGCGGCACGCCGGCGGTGACGATGCAGACATCGGCGCCGGCGATGTCCTCGTAGCTGTTGGCGCCCTTCAGGGCCGCGTCGAAGCCCTCGACGGGACCGGACTGCGCGATGTCCAGCGCCTTGCCCTGGGGCGTGCCTTCGGCGATGTCGAAGAGAACGACGTCGCCGAGTTCCTTGATCGCGGCGAGATGGGCGAGCGTGCCGCCGATCTGTCCCGCGCCGATGAGGGCGATCCTGGGTCTGGCCATGATGGTCTCCGGCTCCTGCTGAGATGGGTCATTTCCGCCGCACTGCCTAATCGCTCCGGCCTTTTCGCGCAAGCCTGCCGCAATGCGGCATGTCCGGCCCCTTTTGCGTCATGCTGCGGCACTGTAGGGGTTGGGCCCGGATGGCAGGAGGGTTTCTGGGCATGATCGGCGCGGAGTTCTGGGTTCTGGGATGTCTCGCCGCGGTGCTTGTCGGGCTGTCGAAGGGCGGGCTGCCGGTCGTGGGAATGCTCGCGGTGCCTGTCCTGGCGCTCGCGATTTCGCCCGTGGCGGCGGCGGGGCTGCTGTTGCCGGTCTATGTCGCCTCGGACCTGATCGGGCTTTACGCCTACCGGAGGGCGTTCGACCGGCGGGTCCTCTCGATCCTCGCGCCCGCCGCGGTGCTGGGTGTCGGGTTCGGCTGGATGACCGCGGCCTCGGTGCCCGACCGGCTGGTGGCGGGGATCGTGGGGGCGATCGGGGTGGCCTTCGCGCTGACGCTTCTTCTCGGCCGGCGGCCAGAGAATGCGGGGCGCGGTCCGGCCCGCGTCGGCCCCGGGATCTTCTGGGGCGCGATCACCGGCTACACGAGTTTCGTCAGTCACGCCGGCGCGCCGCCCTATCAGGTCTATGTCCTGCCGCTCGGGCTGGAAAAGACTGTTTTTGCGGGCACGGCGACCGTGTTCTTCGCCTTCGTGAATGCCGTGAAACTGATCCCCTACTGGGCGCTCGGCCAGTTTTCGGCGGCGAACCTGAAGGCGGCGGCGATCCTGTCGCTGCCGGCGGTGGCGGCGGTGCTGGCGGGGGTCTGGCTGGTGCGCGTCCTGCCGGAGCGGCTCTTCTTCCGTCTTGTCACCTGGGCGCTTCTCGCGGTGTCGCTGAAGCACCTCTGGGACGCGGCGGTGGGTGGCTAGGGACCAAAGGCCGCCACGGTATCTGCGTTGGCGATCCCGATCCACGTCCCGGCCGGCGCGCCGGTTTGCGGCGGAACCGCCGCGAAGGAGTGGTGCGTGGCGAGGATGAGGACCGCGAAGCCGAGCGAGAGGGCGAAGAGTTTCTGCTGCATGGGGCGTTTCCGCTGTTTCGTGGGGCGAGGCGATGCTGCGGCCGGGCGGCGAAGATGCGGTGAACGGAGCGCGCGCGGTGGCGACGGAGCCCCCGCGGGAGCCTTGCAGGCACGGTGAGGGTCGGGGGTTTCTGCGTTGCGGCAAATAGCTCTTGCCGAAAGTGCCGCCACTGTGGTCTTTGACGCAATAATGTTGCGAGGAGATTCCCGATGGTCGCCGCCCTTCGCCCGCGCCCCTATCGTTCGGTGCTCTACATCCCCGGCTCGAAGGAGCGTGCGCTGGACAAGGCCCGCGAACTTGACTGCGATGCGATCATCTTCGACCTCGAGGATGCCGTGGCGCCGGACGAGAAGGCGAATGCCCGCGCGCTCCTCGCGCGGGTGCTGGCCGAGGCCGATTTTGGCGGGCGGGCGCGGATCGTGCGGGTGAACGGGCTCGACACCGACTGGGGGCGCGAGGATGCAATCGCCCTCGCCGCAGCGATCCGGGCGGGCGCTATGGTCGATGCGATTCTCGTTCCTAAGGTCTCATCCCCCGCCGATCTCGATACGGTGGCGGCGCTCGTGCCCGACATTCCGCTATGGGCGATGATGGAGACCGCGCTCGGCATGTTGAATGCCGCCGCCATCGCCGCGCATCCGCGACTGGAGGGCATGGTGATGGGCACGAACGACCTCGCCCGGGAACTCGGCAGCCGATTCCGGCAGGACCGGCTCGCGATGCAGGCGGGGCTCGGGCTCTGCCTTCTGGCCGCCAGGGCCTACGGCCGGATCATCGTCGATGGAGTCTACAACGCCTTCAAGGACGAGGCGGGGCTGATGGCGGAATGCGAGCAGGGCCGCGACATGGGCTTCGACGGCAAGACGCTCATCCATCCGGCGCAGCTTGCCATCGCCAACGCGGCCTTCGCGCCGTCGGAGGCCGAAATCGACCTCGCCCGCCGCCAGATCGCGGCCTTCGAGGAAGCGAAGGCAGCGGGGCAGGGTGTCGCCGTGGTGGACGGGCGGATCGTCGAGAACCTGCATGTCGCGACCGCCCGCCAGGCGCTTGCCCGCGCGGAAGCCATTGCGGAGCGCGCGAAATAGGGAAAGGCTCTGCCCGCGTTTCGGTCAGGGAGATTTCGCAATGCAGATCCTGGTTCTCGGCCTCATTCTCTGGGTCGCCGCGCACCTGTTCAAGCGCCTCGCCCCCGGTCTCAGGGCGCGGATGGGCGAGATGCCGGGCAAGATGGCCGTGACCGTGCTCTCGCTCGCCGCGCTCATCCTCATGGTGATCGGCTACCGGCGGGCCGAGGTCGAGCCCGTCTACACGCCCCTGCCGGGGATGGGGCACCTGACCGACCTTCTGATGCTCGTGGCGCTCTTTCTCTTCGGCCTGTCGCACAGCAAGGGGCGGCTTCGCGCCCGACTGCGGCATCCGATGCTGACGAGCGTGGTTGTCTGGGCCGTGGCGCATCTTCTGGTCAATGGCGATCTGGCGTCGATCGTGCTCTTCGGCGGGCTCGGCCTCTGGGCCGTGGCGTCCATTCTCCTGATCAATGCGCAGGGCGAATGGGCGCGGCCGGCGCCGGGCGGGCTCAGGGGCGACGCGATCGCCCTTGCAATCGCGGTCGTCCTCTACGGGCTGATCGCGGGCATCCATATCTGGCTCGGCTACAACCCGTTCCTCGGGACCTACGGCTAGGGCCCCGCCGCGACAAAGACAGAAGGAAGAGCGATGAAAACCAATCCGGGCCGGTTCTTCGAGGACTATCAGGTCGGCGAGGTCATCGCCCATGCTGTGCCGCGGACCGTCTCGGGGGGCGAGCGTGCGGTCTACCACGCGCTCTACCCCGCCCGTCACGCGCTCCATTCCTCGGACGCCTTCGCCCGCGCCTGCGGCCTGAAGGCCGCCCCGATGGACGATCTCATCGCCTTCCACACGGTCTTCGGCAAGACCGTGCCGGACATCAGCCTGAACGCCGTCGCCAACCTCGGCTATGCCGAGGGGCGCTGGATCCAGCGGGTCTGGCCGGGGGATACACTCCGCTCCGAAAGCCAGGTGATCGGGGTGAAGGAGAACTCCAACGGCAAGTCGGGGGTCGTCTGGGTCCGGACGCGCGGACTGAACCAGCACGACGAGGTCGTGCTGGAATACGTCCGCTGGGTGATGATCCGCAAGCGCGACGCCGCCGCCCCGGCGTCCGAAGCGGCGGTGCCGGTCCTCCAGCCGGTCGTGGCGCCCGCAGATCTGGTGCTGCCCGAGGGGCTCGACTTCACGGGATACGACTTCGGACTCGCCGGAGAGCCGCACCGCTGGGGCGACTACGCGGTGGGCGAGAAGATCGACCACGTGGACGGCGTGACGGTCGAGGAGGCCGAGCACATGCTGGCCACCCGGCTCTGGCAGAACACGGCCAAGGTTCATTTCGACGCGACGAACCGCGAGGACGGGCGGCGGCTGATCTATGGCGGGCATGTGATCTCGCTCGCCCGGGGGCTCAGCTTCAACGGGCTGGCGAATGCGCAGATGCTCGTGGCGCTGAACGCGGGCGCCCATGCCAGCCCCTGTTTCGCGGGCGACACGGTGCGGGCCTGGTCCGAGGTGCTCGACAAGGCCGAAACCGCGGCGCCCGGCGTCGGCGCGATCCGGCTCAGGCTGGTCGCGGTGAAGCACGGCGCGGCGCCCTTCGCGCTAAGGGACCCGGAGGGGAGATACCGGCCCGAGGTGCTTCTGGACCTCGACTACTGGGCCTTGATGCCTTTGTGATCGCTCGCGCCCGGGCCGCGCGCTATGCTCTGCCCATGCGCCGGGTCCTTGCCCTCTGTCTTCTCCCTGTGCTCGCCGCCCCGGCGGCGGGATGCGAGCTTGCGCTCCTCCTCGCTGTCGACGTCTCGGGCTCGGTCGATTCGGGCGAATATGCGGTGCAGATGCAGGGGCTGGCAGAGGGGCTGCGCGACGGGGTCGTGACCGAGGCGCTCGTAAGGGCCGGGGCGGCGGTCGCGCTGATGCAATGGACGGGCGCTTCGCGGCAGGAACTGTCGGTCGGCTGGACGCGGATCGAGCGGCCCGAGGATGTCGAAGCCCTTGCGGCGCGGATCAGGAGGGTGCCGCGCGTCTGGACGGAGTTCTCGACCGCCATCGGGCAGGCGATGACCTTCGGCATGGGCGTCTTCGATCAGGCGCCCGCCTGCCGCCGGCGGGTCATGGACATCTCCTCGGACGGGCGCAGCAACGAGGGGACGGAGCCCGGCGAAATCCGGGCGGAAATGGACAGCCTCGCCATCGTCGTCAATGCCCTCGTGATCCGGGGCGAGGACGCGGAGCTGCCGGATTATTTCGCCCGCAACGTCATGACCGGCGCGAACGCCTTCGTCGTGACCGCCGAAAGCTATGACGAGTATCCGGAGCGGATGCGCCGCAAGCTCAGGCGCGAGACGGAGCGGCCGGTGTCCGCGCTGCCGGCCGGGGCGATTCCCGCACGTTTCGAGCGGTGACCAGCGCACTGGAAAGTGTGATCACGAATTTTTTCCATGTGATCACAAACCGCGACTTTAACGCTAACGCGCACCGATTCCGCGCATTTCGTCCATTCGCGGCGTGACATGGGCGGGATTTGCGCTATTGAGAAGGGCGAAGGCGCCCCCCTGCGCGGCCGGGCGCGAGAAAAAGGGGGACCGAAATGGCCGATGTCAACCGGGGCAAGCGCCCGCTGTCGCCTTTCATGATCGGGCCATACTATCGTCCGCAGCTCACCTCCATCAGCTCGATCCTGACGCGGATCACCGGCAACGCCCTGATCGCCGCCGCCCTTCTCATCGTCTGGTGGCTGCTCGCTGCGGCGACGAGTGCCGAGTATTTCGCCGTGGCCGACGCGGTGGTGCGGAGCTGGATCGGCAAGCTCGTCTTCGCAGGATCGATCTGGGCGGTCTGGTACCACTATCTCGCCGGGCTCCGGCACCTCTGGTTCGACAGCGGCCGCGGGCTCGACATTCCGACCGCCGAGCGGCTCGGCTGGGGCGTGATCCTCGGGTCGGTCGGGCTGGCCCTCATCACCATCACCATTCTCTGAAAGGGGGCGGACATGCGATACCTCACCGATGCCAAGCGCGCCGCCGGCCTCGGCTCCGCCAAGACCGGAACCGCGCATCACTGGTACATGCAGATGAGCGCGGTCGGCCTTGCCGTCCTCGTGCCGCTCTTCATCTTCACCTTCGGCCGGGTTGTCGGCGCCGATCACGCGACGGTGGTCGAATATTACGGCCGTCCGTTTCCGGCGATCGTCGCCGGGCTGACGCTCTGGGTAGGGATGCTCCACTTCCGCCACGGCGCGCAGATGATGATCGAGGATTATGCCCACGGCTTCATGCGCAAGGCGCTGATCGTCGCGGTCGTCTGCATCACCTACGCGACCATCGCCACCGGGCTTTACGCGCTGATCCGGCTCGCGCTTTAAGGAAACTCACGATGACCGCTGCTTATCCTTACGAAACGCATGAATACGACGTGGTCGTGGTGGGCGCCGGTGGCGCGGGCCTCCGCGCGACGCTGGGCATGGCCGAACAGGGGCTGCGGACAGCCTGCGTCACCAAGGTCTTTCCGACGCGCTCGCATACCGTGGCGGCACAGGGCGGCATCGCCGCCAGCCTGTCGAACATGGGGCCGGACCACTGGCAGTGGCACATGTACGACACGGTGAAGGGCTCGGACTGGCTTGGCGATACCGATGCGATGGAATACCTCGCGCGGGAGGCGCCCAAGGCGGTCTACGAGCTCGAGCACTACGGCGTGCCCTTCAGCCGCACCGAGGAGGGCAAGATCTACCAGCGCCCCTTCGGCGGTCATACGACCGAATTCGGCGAGGGCCCCCCGGTGCAGCGCACCTGCGCGGCCGCCGACCGCACCGGCCATGCGATCCTGCACACGCTCTACGGCCAGTCGCTGAAGCAGAAGGCGGAATTCTTCATCGAGTACTTCGCCATCGACCTCGTCATCACCGACGGCGCCTGCACCGGCGTGGTGGCCTGGAAGCTCGACGACGGCACGATCCATGTCTTCAATGCCAAGATGGTGGTGCTGGCGACCGGCGGCTACGGCAGGGCCTATTTCTCGGCGACGGGTGCCCACACCTGCACCGGCGACGGCGGCGGGATGGTGGCGCGTGCGGGCCTGCCCTTGCAGGACATGGAGTTCGTCCAGTTCCACCCGACCGGCATCTACGGTGCCGGCTGCCTCATCACCGAGGGCGCGCGGGGCGAGGGCGGTTACCTCACCAACTCCGAGGGCGAGCGGTTCATGGAACGCTATGCGCCGACCTACAAGGACCTGGCATCGCGCGACGTGGTCAGCCGCTGCATGACCATCGAGATCCGCGAGGGGCGCGGCGTGGGCGAGCACAAGGACCATATCCACCTGCACCTCAACCACCTGCCGCCCGAAACGCTGCACGAACGGCTGCCGGGCATCAGCGAGTCGGCGAAGATCTTCGCCGGAGTCGATGTGACGAAGGAGCCCATCCCGGTGTTGCCGACGGTGCACTACAACATGGGCGGGATCCCGACGAACTACTGGGGCGAGGTGCTGAATCCCCTGCCAGGCAAGCCCGACAACGTCTTCCCCGGCCTCATGGCGGTGGGCGAGGCGGGTTGCGCCTCCGTCCACGGGGCGAACCGTCTCGGCTCCAACTCGCTCATCGACCTCGTGGTCTTCGGCCGCGCCGCGGCGATCCGGGCGGGGCAGGTCGTGGACCGTGTCCGTGCCGTGCCCGCGACGAACACTGGCGAGGTGGACAGGGCGCTTTCCCGCTTCGACGGCCTCCGCCACGCCAAGGGCAACCTGTCGACCGCCGAGCTGCGGCTTGAGATGCAAAAGACCATGCAGTCCGACGCGGCCGTCTTCCGCACGGACAAGACGCTTGCCGAGGGCGCGGAGAAGATGAAGCGCATCGCGGCCAAGATGGACGACCTCAAGGTAACCGACCGCTCGCTGATCTGGAACTCCGACCTGATGGAGACGCTGGAGCTGACGAACCTCATGCCCAACGCGCTCGCCACCATCGTGGCTGCCGAGGCGCGGAAGGAAAGTCGCGGGGCGCATGCGAGCGAGGATCATCCCAACCGCGACGACGCCAACTGGCGCAAGCATTCGCTCGCGCGGGTGGAGGGCGCGGAGGTCCGGCTCGACTACCGGCCCGTCCATCTCGATCCGCTGACGTCCGAGGCCGAGGGCGGCATCAGCCTGAAGAAGATCGCGCCCAAGGCGCGGGTCTACTGATGCAGGCGCGCGCCGCCCTCCTGCCGGCCGTCGCGCTGGTCGCGGCCTGCGGGCCGATGTCGGTGGAACGCGCCGAGGAGGCGTGCTTCGACCGCGCCCGGCTTGCCGCCGGCCCGCGCGGGCTGGTGGCGGTGGGGGCGGGCTCGGGCGGGGCGAAGTCGAAGCTCCGGCTGGAGGTCTCCTCCGACTGGCTGCAGGGCAAGGACCCTGCGGCCCTCTACACCACCTGCGTCTATCAGAAATCCGGCCAGTTCCCGCGACGGCCGCTCTATGACCTCCCCGGTTGGAAGGGATAAGACATGGTCCAGTTCACGCTTCCCAAGAATTCCAAGGTCCGCGTCGGCAAGACCTGGCCGCGGCCCGAGGGCCGGAACGTCCGCAAGTTCCAGGTCTACCGCTGGGATCCCGACACCGGCGAGAACCCGCGGGTCGATACCTATTTCATCGACATGGACAAGTGCGGCCCGATGGTCTTGGACGCGCTCATCAAGATCAAGAACGAGATCGACCCGACGCTGACCTTCCGCCGGTCCTGCCGCGAGGGCATCTGCGGCTCCTGCGCCATGAACATCGACGGGATCAACACGCTGGCCTGCATCTACGGCCTTGACGAGATCACCGGCGACGTGAAGATCTACCCGCTGCCGCACATGCCGGTCATCAAGGACCTGATCCCCGACCTGACTCATTTCTACGCCCAGCATGCCAGCATCATGCCCTGGCTGGAGACGAAGACCAACCGTCCGGCGAAGGAGTGGCGCCAGTCGATCGAGGACCGCAGGAAGCTCGACGGGCTCTATGAATGCGTGATGTGCGCGTCCTGCTCCACCGCCTGCCCAAGCTACTGGTGGAACGGCGACCGCTATCTCGGCCCGGCAGCACTTCTGCACGCCTATCGCTGGATCATCGACAGCCGCGACGAGGCGACGGGCGAGCGGCTGGACCAGCTTGAGGACCCGTTCAAGCTCTACCGCTGCCACACGATCATGAACTGCACCAAGACCTGCCCGAAGGGGCTGAACCCGGCGAAAGCCATCGCCGAGATCAAGCGGCTGATGGTCGAGCGCGTGGTCTGAGGCGCCCGGCCCGTGCGCGCCGGCTCGGCAAGCGCGGACCCGGCCTCGGCCCGCGCCGCGGCTGAACGGACGTCGCCGGAGGGCGGTCGGTGGTTGACGCGACGCCCAAGCGGCCCGCGTGGTTGCGAAATCCGCGAGACGGCCGGTGTGGATGCCGCTAAGCTTGGCCTGCCCGGAGGGCGGCCACTGCCCTGACGGCCGCATGGAGGATTGCCGAGATGGATGTCGACACGCTGGGAAGCCGCCTGAAAGAATGGTCCGACCTGATGGCACGGACGCAGGCGGTTCTGGCGCAGTCCCAGGTCGCCGCTGCCGCCAAGGCCACGGGCGACGAATTCTCCATCGTCGACGCCAACTCGGTCATGTCCGCCTACCTGAAGATCTGGTCCGAGGTGATGTCGGACCCCATCGCCGTCACCGAATTTGCCCAGAACGCCTGGATGGACTGGGCCAAGGCCTGGCGCGATGCCTGGGCGGGGGAAGGGCAAGGCGCTGCCGACAAGCGCTTCCGCGACCGGAAGTGGGATGCCGACCCGATCGCCCGGGGGCTGCGGGATTCGCACCTTGCACTGGAACGCGCGACGGAACGGTTCCTGAAAGCCCTGCCCGATGGCACGAAGGACGCGCTGCGGGTGAAGTTCTACACAAGGCAGATGCTGAGCGCGCTGGCGCCGACGAATTTCCTCGCGCTCAACCCGGCCGCCCGCGAGCGCTTCCTCGAGACCGAGGGCGCGAGCCTGCTGGAGGGCTTCCGCAACCTCGTCGAGGACCTCGAGCGCGGGCAGGGCCGGCTCGACATCGCCACCAACGACCCCACCGCCTTCGAGGTAGGGCGCGATCTGGCGACATCGCCCGGCAAGGTCGTCTACCAGAACAAGCTCATGCAGCTCATCCACTATGCGCCCCTGACCGAGAAGCAGAAGAAGCGCCCGCTGCTTTTCGTGCCGCCGTGGATCAACAAATACTACATCTTCGATCTCAAGCCCGAGAACAGCCTTGTCCGCTACATGCTGAGCCAGGGGCACAGCGTCTATCTCATCTCCTGGGTCAACCCGACGAAGGAACATGCCGAACTGAGTTTCGAGGACTACATGAAGCTCGGCCCCCTCGCCGCCCTTGATGCGATGGAGAAGGACAGCGGCGAGAAGAAGTTCGACATCCTCGGCTTCTGCATCGGCGGCATCCTCGTGACCGCGACTGTCGCGCTCCTCGCGGCGCGGAAGGACAAGCGCATCGCCACCGCCACGACCTTCGCCACCATGGTCGATTTCACCGACGTGGGAGAGATCGGCGTCTTCATCGACCGCGACCGGCTGAAGGTTCTCAGGACGCATATGAAGGAGAAGGGGTACCTCGAAAACCACCACCTTCAGGACATGTTCTCGATGATCCGGGAAAACGACCTCGTCTGGTCGTTCCACGTGATGAATTACCTGATGGGACGGAAGCCGCCGGCCTTCGACCTTCTCTTCTGGAACGCCGACAGCACGCGGCTCCCGGCAGCGATGCTGCTCTGGTATCTGGAGAAGATCTACATCGAGAACGGGCTGAGGCAGCCCGGGCAGATCACGCTCGACGGAACGCCCATCGACCTCGGGCGGATCGAAGTTCCGTTCTTCGTGCTGGCGACGAAGGAGGACCACATCGCGCCCTGGACCTCGATCTACCCGACGACCCAGCTTCTGGGCGGCGAGGTGAAGTTCGTGCTCGGCGGATCGGGCCATATCGCCGGGGTGATAAACCCGCCCGTGGCGCGGCCGAAATACGGCTACTGGACGCGCGACGACTATCCGCCCTCGGCTGCGGACTGGTTCGCCGGGGCGGAGCAGCACCAGGGCTCCTGGTGGCCCGCCTGGTCGGATTGGATCGAGGCGCATTCGCCTGCGGCGCCGGTGCCGGCGCGGGTGCCGGGAAAGGGCGGTCTGAAGGCGATCGAGGACGCGCCCGGAAGCTACGTTCGGGCGAAGTAGCGGGCCGGCGGCGGCACCCCGGGGCAGGTGCCGCCTGACCTGTGGCCCTATCGGGACGCCGCCAGCCCGTCGATGATCGCGTTGAACCGGGCCGAGGGGCGCATCACACGCGCGACCTTCGATGCGTCGGGGTGGTAGTAGCCGCCAAGATCGGCGGGCTTGCCCTGCGCAGCACCGAGTTCGGACAGGATCGCCGCTTCGTCTTGTGCGAGCGCGTCGGCGACCTTGCGGAACCTTGCGGCGAGACCGGCATCGTCATCCTGCGCGGCGATGGCCTCCGCCCAATAGCGCGCGAACCAGTAGTGGCTGTCACGGTTATCGGGCTGGCCGGCCTTCCGTTCGGGCGAGCGGTCATTGTCCAGAATGCCCTGGGTCGCCGCATCCACGGCCTTGCCGAGCACACGCGCCCTGGCATTGCCGCTGGTCTCGGCGAGGAAGCTGAGGCTTTCCCCCAGGGCGCAGAATTCGCCGAGCGAGTCCCAGCGCAGGTGGTTTTCCTCGACAAGCTGCTGGACATGCTTCGGCGCGGAACCGCCCGCGCCCGTCTCGAACATCCCGCCGCCGTTCATCAGCTTCACGATCGACAGCATCTTGGCCGAGGTGCCAAGTTCGAGGATCGGGAAGAGGTCGGTCAGGTAGTCGCGCAGCACGTTGCCGGTGATCGCGATGGAGTTTTCGCCCCTGCGGATGGTTTCCAGCGTCAGCCGCGTGGCCGCGCGGGGCGACATGATCTTGAACCGGTCGGCAACCCCCGCCTTCTCGAGGAGCGGCTTGACGAGGCCGATGAGTACCGCATCATGTCCGCGGGCCGCGTCGAGCCAGAAGATTGCCTGACAGCCCTCTGCCTTCTGCCTTTCGATGGCGAGCTTCACCCAGTCCTCGATCGGGGCCTTTCGGGTACTGGCCGCGCGCCAGATGTCGCCGGCTTCGACCGCATGTTCGTGCAGGACGTCGCCATTGGCCAGAACGACCCTCACGGTGCCGTCGACGGGAATTTCGAAGGTCGTCGGGTGCGAGCCGTATTCCTCGGCCTTCTGCGCCATGAGCCCGACGTTCTGCACGGTTCCGGCCGTCCGCGGATCGAGTGCGCCGGTTTCCTTGAAGTAGCGCACCGCCTCGTCGTAGACCGGCGCGTAGGAGCTGTCGGGGATCACGCAGTTCGTGTCCGCCTCGCGGCCGTCGGGGCCCCAGGCCTTGCCGCCGGCGCGGATCAGCGCCGGCATGGAGGCGTCGATGATGACGTCCGAGGGCACGTGCAGGTTGGTGATGCCCTTGTCGGAGTTCGCCATGTAGAGCGGCGGGCGGGCGGCGAGGGTTTCCTTGATCGCCGCCTCGATTTCGGCCCCGTTCACCATCCCGGCAATGCTGTCGAGCATCGCGCCCAGGCCCGAGTTCGGGTTGACCCCGGCCGCGGAAAGCTCGGCGCCATAAAGGTCGAAGACGGGCTCGAGATAGGCGCGGACCGCATGCCCGAAGAGGATCGGGTCGGAGACCTTCATCATCGTGGCCTTCAGGTGCAGCGAAAAGAGCGTCCCGTCGGCCCTCGTGGTTTCGATCTGCTCCTTCAGGAAGCGGTCGAGCGCCTTCGCGGACATGAAGGTGGCGTCCGCGACGGTGCCGGCGGGGTATTGAACCTTGTCCTTCAGGACCTTGACCGTCCCGTCCTTGCCTGTGAGTTCGATCCGTGCGGCGCCGGCCTGCGCCTCGGTGACGATTGCGGATTTCTCGTTCGAGAAGAAATCGTCGGCGCC